>JAOPVI010000353.1 GCA_025966225.1 Mycobacterium sp.
GGCTCATCCAGCCGCGGGCCAGCTCCTGTGTGACCAGCACGTAGCACGGCGTCGACACCGGGGTACCGCCGTACTCCTCGGGCACCGCAAGCCCGAAGATGCCGATGCGCTTCATCTGCTCGATCCACGCCTCGGGATACGTGTTGGCGTGTTCGACGTCGCGGACGGTGGGCTTCACGTCGCGGTTGATGAAGGCCCGTACGGTCTCCACCAGCATGAGTTCTTCGTCGTTGAGTTTGTTCACGGGGTTATCGAATCTCCTGGAGTCGAATCTCCGGACTTCAGTGTGGAGAGGACGTCAAATGTACGGCCATATTGACACATCGAACTCAATACTGCCAGCATGTGACGCTGTGACTTTGTACGGCCAAATTCCGGGTGGTCCCTACTTCGACGACTTACGGGTGGGCCAGGTCTTCGACTGGGCGCCTGCCATGACGCTGACCAGCGGAGCGGCCGCGTTACACCAGTCCATCGTCGGCGACCGGATGAGGCTGCCGCTGGACGCCGACCTGAGCAGGCTGGTCACGGGTTCGCCGGCCGCGCTCGCACATCCCGCACTGGTATGCGACGTCGCCATCGGCCAGTCGACGCTCGCCACGCAACGGGTCAAGGCCAACCTGTTCTATCGCGGGCTGTGGTTCCACCGCTTCCCGATGCTCGGCGACACCCTGCGGACCACGACGGAAGTGGTTGGGCTGAAGCAGAATTCGGCGAAGCCAGGCCGTGTTCCCACGGGGCTGGCGGCGTTGCGCATGACGACCGTCGACCAGGACGACCGGCTGGTCCTGGACTTTCATCGCTGCGCCATGCTGCCCCTCAGCGATGGCGCACCCGACACCGGCTACCAGGACGACCTGTCGACCATCGGCACCGACCTGCCCGCACCCACGGACCCCACCCAGTACTGGGATGCGGATGCGTTCCGCGCGCGCGTGCCGGGACCGCATTTCGACGCTGAGCTCGAGGGCACGGTCATCCCGACCACGGCCGACGTGGTCAGCAGCGCACCCGAGCTCGCCAGACTGACGCTGAACATCGCTGCCACCCATCATGATTCACGTGTCGGGGGGCAACGCCTGGTGTATGGCGGGCACACCATCGCGCTGGCGCTGGCGCAGGCGACGCGGGCCCTGCCGAACCTCGTGACGGTGCTGGGTTGGGAATCGTGCGACCACACCGGGCCGGTGCACGAGGGTGACACCCTGTACAGCGAGGTGCACGTCGAGGCGGCGACTCCGCTCGAGGGTGGACGTGGGGGAGCGCTGCGGCTGAGGTCGCTCGTGTACGAGGCGGGCGATGATCGCCAGGTGCTGGACTGGAGATTCTCCGCCCTTCAGTTCTGAGGACGGCCACAATGGGCTGTGTGGACGGGGTCGTGGACGCTGCGATGCGGGACTGGGGTGCGAGCGGCTTGGCCTACCTGACCGGCGACCCGTCGGGGGCGCCGGACTTCTCCCGCGCGGCCGTGCTCGGTGAGGCGCGCCGATTGGCCGAGTCGTACCAAATGCGCACCGGAGTGCGGGTGGACGCGGCCGCGCTGTTGGCCGGGCGTGCGGCGATGTTGGGCCTGTCGCGCAACGGGCGGATATCGGCAGGCGGCGCAAGCAGATTGCTCCAGGCCCGCGACGGCTGGTGTGCGCTGACCCTGTCCAGAGCCGACGACGTCGACGCGGTGCCCGCCATGGTGAAGACCTCGGAAACGCTGGCCGACCCGTGGCCCGCCGTCGAAGGTTGGGCGGCCGAACGACACACCGCCGACGTGGCCGAACGCGCCCGCCTGCTCGGCCTCCCGGCCGCCGTGCTCGGCGAGCATCGCTCGGTCGCAGTGGTCGAGCGGCGGACTGGGCCACCTGTCGAACCACGCGGCCCGTCCGGGCTGCTGGTGGTGGACATGTCCTCGATGTGGGCGGGTCCGTTGTGCGGACGACTCCTCGCGCAGGCAGGCGCCACGGTGGTGAAGGTCGAAAGCCCAGCGCGCCCCGACGGTACCCGGGCCGGCCCACCTGCGTTCTTCGACTGGATGAATGTGGGAAAGCTTTCCTATGCAGTCGATTTCAGCGCTGCCGAACGCTTGCACGCGCTACTGGAGGTGGCCGACGTCGTCATCGAATCCGCTCGCCCGGCGGCCCTGCGGCGCCGTGGTCTCAGCCACGACGACGTCGTCCCTCGCCCGGGCCGGGTGTGGCTGCGGATCACTGGCCACGGCACCGACGGTGAGCAGGCCAATTGGGTGGCGTTCGGCGACGACGCGGCGGTCGCCGGCGGCTTGGTCGGAAGGGGCGGGGCCGGCCCGGTGTTCTGCGCCGACGCCGTGGCCGACCCGCTGACGGGTCTGCAATCCGCGCTTGCGGTGACCGACTCGCTGGCCAGTGGTGGTGGCGCCGTCGTCGACGTCGCGATGGCGGGCGTGGCGGCTTTCTATGCGGAGCTGGCGCAGGCCCCATCCGAAAGTAGTTTTCCCGCAGCAGCTCCCGTGGCGCCGACGGTGTCCGGGGCGGCTGCCCGGTTGGGCGAGCACAATGCCTACGTGGAACGCCTGGTCGACGAGCGGAGGCTGGCGTCATGTTGATACCCCCATGTTGATACCCCCATGTTGATACAACGAGCCACGCTGCTCGATGGGACCGTGGTCGACATCAGGACGGACCACTACATATTGGAAGTGGCCGAGCGCCTGACTCCCGCCAAAGGCGAGCGGGTGTTCGACGCCGCCAACGGCACCGTCATCCCGGGACTGCACGATCATCACGTCCACTTGCATTCCGCCGCAGCGGCATTGACGTCGGTGTTCGTTGGACCGCGGGAGGCCGGCGATCGGGAAGCGCTACGGCGGGTGCTCGCCACCGCCCCGGTGGGCGACGACGGTTGGATACGGGCCGTCGGCTATCACGACGCCGTCGCGGGCCCGCTGGACCGCGATGTGCTCGACGACGTGTCCCCTGGCGTCCCGGTCCGGGTGCAGCACCGCAGCGGCGTGCTCTGGACGCTCAACTCGGTCGGGCTGGCCAGGGTCGGCTTGGCCGATCACCCCGACGGGCAGCTGCGCAGCGCCGATCCACATTGGTCGGATACGTTGCAGCGGCACGAAACCGGACTAGTCGAAGTCAGCCGTCGACTCGCGTCCTACGGGGTCATCGGGGTCACCGACGCCACACCGGACCTCGAAGTCATCGACGTCGTCAAGTTCGCCGAGGCGCACAGGTGCGGCGAACTACTTCAGCGGGTGCATTGCCTGGCGCCAGGAAAGCGCATCCTGCACGACGACGACCTCGACCTCGACGGGCTCAGCGCATGGATCGGCGCTCGCCACGAGGAAGGCGCTTCGGTGGCCATGCACTGCGTCACCGCGGCTCAACTCGTCGTCGCCATCGCCGCGCTCCGCGCCGCGGGGGCGCGGCCCGGCGACCGCATCGAACACGCCGCCGTGGTTCCCGACGACTGCCTGACCGAGTTGGCCGAGCTCGGCGTCACGGTGGTGACGCAGCCGAATTTCGTTGTCGAGCGCGGAGATCAGTACCTCACCGACGTGCCCGAGGACGAACACCCCACACTGTGGCGGGTGGCGTCCCTGCTCTCCGCGGGAGTCCCGGTGGCGATGTCGACCGATCTTCCGTTCGGCGATGCCGACCCGTGGGCGGCGATGCGTGCTGCGGTGCGGCGCACCACCCCCGCCGGGACCGTGCTCGGTGCGGCGGAACGCATTCCGGCGCTTACGACGTTGACGATGTTCCTCGGTTCGCCCGCCCAGCCCACCCGGGCGCGCACTGTTTCACCTGGGCAAATGGCTGACTTGTGTGTGCTCGCCGCGTCACCCCGGACCGTCCTTCACGACCTCGATGGAGGCATGGTGACTGCAACCGTCATCGACGGTGACGTCGTATTCGATCGGACGTAGCTCAGGCGTCGGCCGTTTCCCTCGGCGTGAGCTCCCTCCGCAGGAACGCCACCTGGCTGTCGATGAACGACCGTGACACTTCGGCTTTCGCCACGACGCCGTCGAAACCGTGGAAGGCGCCCGGGACCTCGACGACATCGCACGGCACCCCTGCGGCGTTCAGCCGTTGGGCGTAGGCCATGTCCTCGGTGTGCAACAGATCCAGCGTTCCGACCCCGAGCCACGCCGGAGGCAGGCCACTGAGGTCGTCGTGCCGGGCGGGTACGGCGACGTTCGCATCGGCGTCGCCCAGGTAGCACGACCAACCGTATCGATTGGACTTCTGGGTCCACAGTCGGTGGTTGGGATTGTGCAGGCCGGGCGTGGTGCCCGACCGGTCGTCGAGCATCGGATACCGCAGTAGCTGCGCGGCGACGGCGACCTCCGCACGGTCGCGCGCCATCAGCGCAAGGGCCGCAGCGAGGCCGCCGCCCGCGCTGGCACCGCCGATCGCGACGCGGGCCGGGTCGACCGCGGGTAGGCCCGCAAGCCAGGTGAGCACCGAGTAGCAATCTTCCAACGGCGCCGGATAGGGGTGCTCGGGCGCCAACCGGTAGTCGACGTTCGCGACGGTGACGCCGAGTTCACGTGCAAACCGGCGGCACAGCACGTCGTCCTGCGCCGCGTTGCCGATGACATATCCGCCCCCGTGCATCCAGACCAGACCGGGCCCGGGGCCTGAGCCGCCCGGCGGCCGGTGCAGGTGGACGCCGACGCCCGACGGCAGCGTGAGCACTTCGACGTCGCTGGGTGCGCGACGGTCCATGAGCCGCGCCGAAGCGCGCACCAGTGACAGCGAGTACGGCGTGATCAGCGTGCGCGGCGCAAAGCGGGCGGCGCGCGCCAAGTCGGGGTGGAAGTCGGGCATGACTCGACCTTACCCAGCGGGCCGCTCAGTCCCGATCGGTGAGCATGGGCCGGATCCGCGGCCGGGCGGCCGTGCGCTAGGCCGGTGGCGGTCCTGGCAGCGGGCCCGCGGGCGCCGGAGGCGCTGGCTCGGGTGGCACGTACCCCGGCAGCGTGATCGGCGGGAGGCCAGGAAATTCGAAGATGCCAGGCGTCGGCCCCGAACTCTCGCTGGACGTCGGCGTCGGCTCTGGCGGCGGCGGTGCAGGCGCGGTCGTCGTGGTGGTCGGCGTGGTCGAAGCCGTCGGAGCCGCGCTGG
>JAOPVI010000324.1 GCA_025966225.1 Mycobacterium sp.
CAATGTAGGTCGGCGAGTCGTATGCCGTCACCTTGCCCTTGTACTTGCCTGCGTCGGTGAACACGGCGGCCCACGAGTCGGGCGCATCGGTCACGACCGCGGTGTTGTACATCAGCAGGTTGGCGCCCCAGCCGTGCGGGATCCCGTACATCTGACCGTTCACCGAGTTCCACGACTTGTCCTTGAGGAACGGTGAAATCGTCGCGTAGTTGGGTACCAGGGAGGTGTTGACCGGCGCGACGTCGCCGGCATAGACCATCCTCAGCGAGGCGTCGCCAGAGGCTGAAACACCGTCGTACTGGCCGGTTCTCATCAGCTTGAGCATCTCGTCGGAGGTGTTGCCGATCGTGGCGTTGACCTTGCAGCCGGTCGCCTTCTCGAACGGTGTCACCCAGTCGACCGTCTTGTCGTTGGAACCGTTCTCGATGTAGCCGGCCCACGCGATGAGGTTGAGCGCGCCTTCGCCTTGGCCCACTGCGCTCAGCGGCTCCATCTTCGGTGGTGTCTGGCCGCCGCCTCCGGACTGAGAACTGGAGCACGCGACCACCAGAGCCGCGCAGGCGGCGAGGGCGAATCCGGTTCGTAACGCGTTGAATTTCATTGGGGGCGCTCCATTCTCGCGTGGTATTGGCGGTTTGGTCTCTTGAGGGGCTCAGTCAGAGCTCGTGGACGGCGGAGTCGGGCCAGGCCAGTGTGACGGCGCTGCCGTGGGCCAGGTCGACGGGCAGGGTGGCACTCGCGTTGAGCACCGTCGCGGTGAGCGTGACGTTCGCAGCGGCGACGGCGGCGACACGCGTGGTGGGGCCGGCGTAGATCACCTCGCTCACGGTCGCGTCGACGGTGTGTGATCCGGGTTCGGCGGACCCGCCCGCGGCGAGTACGGCGATCCGTTCCGGCCGCACCGCAAAGGATCCGGGCCTGCCGACCAGGGCCGTGGCGGCTTCGCCGTCGAATACGTTGGACGTGCCGACGAAGTCGGCGACGAAGCGGTTGGCGGGATTCTCGTAGACGTCGCGCGCCCGACCGATCTGCTCGATGCGGCCGTCGTTGAACACCGCGAGCCGGTCGCACAACGTCAACGCCTCGTCCTGGTCGTGGGTGACGATGACGAACGTGATGCCCACTTCGCGCTGAATTGCCTTGAGCTCCAGCTGCATCTGCTCGCGCAGCTTGAGGTCGAGAGCGCCGAGTGGCTCGTCGAGCAGGAGCACGCGCGGCCGCCCGACGAGGGCGCGGGCCAGCGCGACACGTTGGCGCTGGCCGCCCGACAGCTGCGCGGGCCGCCGCGGCGCGTGCTCGGTGAGCCGGACCATGTCGAGTGCGTCCGAGGCCCGGCGACGGCGTTCGGCCTTCGCGACCCCGCGGACTCGCAGGCCGTATTCGACGTTCTGGGCCACCGTCATGTGGGGAAAGAGTGCGTACTCCTGGAACACGGTGTTGACGTCCCGCCTGCGCGCGGGCAGCCCGGTGACGTCGACGCCGCCGAGCCGGATCACCCCGGCAGTCGGTTGTTCGAATCCCGCGATCATGCGCAGCACGGTGGTCTTGCCCGACCCGGATGGGCCGAGGATGGCGAAGAGCTCACCGTCGTCGACGGTCAGGTCGACGTCGTTCACCGCGACGACGTCACCGCCCCGGTCTCCGAACACCTTGCGTACGCCTGCGAGTTCGATCTGCGGGGTGGCGGCGTGGTCGGCCGTGCCCTCGACGCTCGCCGAGGTGCTCGTTCCGGAGGGCATGGCTGCAGATCCTATGAATTCGTCGGTAATGGCGCAGCGTCATTGCGGATTCCGCGACGTGAGCGGTGGTATTCGACGGGATTCGTAGGCGATTGTGCTGAGCAATCGCACAGCTTGAGCTGCCGTGAAGTTCGTCCAGGCTCAGCACGCCTAATCCGCGACCCACGGCCGAGGCTGGGAATCTTGATGCAGATGTGACCAGTGGCGTTGGTGAGAAAATTGAGGCTGCTGTCATATCCTGTGGTTATGTCGATTTCTCGGCGCGACGTGCTGAAGTACGCGGCGGCGGCGCCGGCCATCGTGGGCCTGGGCGGCGCGCTGACCGCGGCGTTGAGCCCGCCGACGGCGTCCGCCGCCCCACTGGGCGTCCTGCTCGACTACGCGGCTGGTGTGATCAAGGCGTCTGACATCCGTGCGGCGGGAGCCAACGGCGCCATCAGGTACGTATCCGACCGTCGTCCTGGCGGGGCCTGGATGCTCGGAAAGCCGATCCAGCTACCTGAGGCCAGGGATCTCTACCAGAACGGTCTCAAGATCGTCTCCTGTTATCAGTACGGCAAGGAAGACAACGCGGACTGGTTGGGCGGGCAGCCCGCAGGGGTGCAGCACGCCAAACGAGGCTGGCAACTTCACGTTGCCGCGGGTGGGTCGTATGGCGCCCCGATATACGCGTCGATCGATGACGACCCCTCGCTCGAGCAGTACAAACAGCAGGTCAGCCCCTATCTACGGGGCTGGGAATCGGTCTTGGGCCACCAGCGGGTTGGCGTCTATGCCAATGCCCAGACCATCGATTGGGCGGTGCAGGAGGGGCTAGGTTCCTACTTCTGGCAACACAACTGGGGATCACCCAAGGGCTACACCCATCCAGCGGCGGCCCTGCATCAGGTCGAGATCGACAAGCAGAGCGTGGGTGGTGTTGGCGTGGACATCAACCAGATCCTCAAGCCCCAGTTCGGCCAGTGGGACTAAAATTACCGATCAGTAAGGTTCGCCAGCAAACTAGTTGCCGCCCTACGCGTGCGCCACTAGACACTTCGGCGGGAATTGTCGCCTTTTCTGACTTCGCGACCGGGCGTCGGATCGGCGTTTAAAACGACGTAACGATTCGATAACAATACTGCTTTGATCTGCAAAGTTATAGCTACTCAAGCGTAACCACCCGCACGCAGGACGTTTGTCCCGTTAGACGTGAGGGCGCCCGGAGGCGGACGTTATCCAAGTTGTGGTTACCCGAGCGTAGAACTCGCCAGTAACCATTTGGGGGCAGAAAATGGTGCTTGCTCTCATGACACCCTTATTGCGGCTGGAGATTTTCGCCGGACGCTTCCGAGAGGAGCGTCTGGCCGCGTTCCGAAACGCAGACCCGGCCTGAGGGGACGAGAGCTAGTCGGGATTCGACGCCGAATCGCACGACCGCGCGGGGGAGGCGGGGTCGCCGCCCACGACAGCCCGAGTACGAGCGATACGCGCCAAGGCGCACCGAGGAGATGGCAAGACGTGACGATCAATGAACACGACAGAGTGTCCACCGGCAAGAAGAGCGCTTCCGGGGGCAATTCCGCCTCGCTGACCGGTTCACACGCCCTGGTCGACCTGCTCAACGCCGGCGAGCCCTATGCGGTGGCCTTCGGTGGCCAGGGCGGCAACTGGCTGGAGAATCTGGAGGAGCTCATCAGCTCCGCAGGTATCGAGTCCGAGGTCAGCGAGATCGTCGGCGAGGCCCAGCTGCTGCTCGAACCAGTGGCCCGCGAGTTGGTCGTGGTGCGGCCGATCGGCTTCGAGCCGATGCAGTGGGTGCGTGCACTGGCCGCCGAGGAGCCGCTGCCGAACATCAAGCAGTTGACGACCGCGGCGATCTCCGGTCCCGGCATCCTGCTGACCCAACAGGCCGCGATCCGTGCGGTGAAGCGCCAGGGGCTCGATCTTGCGGGCACCCCGCCGGTCGCCATGGCCGGACACTCCCAGGGCATCATCGCCGTCGAGGCGCTGCGGGCGCAGGGCGCGCGTGATGCCGAACTACTCGCGATGCTCCAGTTGATCGGTGCGGCGGGTTCGCTCGTCTCGCGTAGGCGCGGCATGGTCGGACGCGGCGACAAGTCGCCGATGGTGTCGGTGACCAACGCCGATCCCGAGCGCATCGCCGAGCTGCTTGAGGAATTCGCTCAGGACGTCCGCACGGTGCTGCCGCCGATCCTGTCCATCCGCAACGGCAGGCGCTCCGTGGTCATCACGGGTACGCCCGAGCAGCTGTCCCGCTTCGAGCTCTACTGCATCAAGATCACCGAGCGAGAGGAAGCGGAGCGCAAGAACAAGTTGCGCGGCGGCGCGGTCTTCAGCCCGGAGTTCACGGGGGTGCAGGTCGAGGTCGGCTTCCACACCCCGCGGCTCGCCGACGGCGTCGACATGGTCGACGGTTGGGCGTCGAAACTGAGCATCGATTCAGACCTGTTGCATCACTTCACCAAGTCGATCTTCACCGAGCCCGTCGACTGGGTTGGTGAGGTCGAACGCCTGCACGAGGCAGGCGCGAAGTGGATCGTCGATCTCGGACCCAGCGACACCATCACCCGCGTCACCGCACCGGTGATCCGCGGACTCGGCGTCGGCATCGTGGCAGCTGCGACCCGAGCGGGACAGCGCAGCCTGTTCACCGTCGGCGCGGCCCCCTAGATTGAGGCCCCGTGGTCTACTTACGCGCCGTCGGCGGTCACGCTGCCCGACGGATCGGTCAAGCTGTCCACCAAGTTCACCCGGCTCACCGGGCGCTCGCCGATTCTGCTCGCGGGCATGACGCCAACGACTGTCGACGCGAAGATCGTTGCGGCTGCTGCCAATGCAGGCCACTGGGCCGAGCTCGCGGGCGGCGGTCAGGTCACCGAACCAATCTTCGACGCCCGCATCGAGGAGCTCACTGCACTACTCGAGCCGGGTCGCGCGGTTCAGTTCAACACGCTGTTCCTCGACCCGTACCTGTGGAAGCTGCAGGTAGGTGGAAAGCGCTTGGTACAGAAGGCCCGTCAGTCGGGTGCCCCCATCGACGGCGTGATCGTCAGCGCAGGCATCCCCGAGCTCGAAGAGGCCGTCGACCTGATCGCCGAGCTCAACTCGATCGGCATCAGCAACGTGGTGTTCAAGCCAGGCACCGTGGACCAGATCAAGTCCGTGATCAAGATCGCCGCCGAGGTTCCCGATCGTGACGTCATCGTGCACATCGAGGGCGGCCGGGCCGGCGGGCACCACTCGTGGGAGGACCTCGACGACCTGTTGGTGTCGACCTACGGCGACCTCCGCAAGTGCCCCAACATCACCGTGTGCGTTGGCGGCGGAATCGGCACCCCAGAGCGGGCCGCGGAATACCTGTCCGGTCGGTGGGCGGAGCGCTACGGCTTCCCGATCATGCCGGTCGACGGCATCCTGGTCGGCACCGCGGCGATGGCCGCCCTGGAGTCGACCACGTCGCCCGCGGTCAAGCAGCT
>JAOPVI010000330.1 GCA_025966225.1 Mycobacterium sp.
CGCTGGCCGTAATCAACGGGTTCCTTCCGGCGCTGCGCAAGTCTCGCGGCCGCATCGTCCAAATCGGCGCAATGACGGGCCGGTTGCCGGTGCCCTTCGACGGTCC
Organism: Mycobacterium sp.; assembly: GCA_025966225.1. Lineage (GTDB taxonomy): Bacteria > Actinomycetota > Actinomycetes > Mycobacteriales > Mycobacteriaceae > Mycobacterium. The sequence continues at coordinate 107 of JAOPVI010000330.1, forward strand.
GTCCAGTGCCTCCAAGGCGGCATTCGAGGCGCTCGCCGACGTCTACCGGCTCGAGCTCAAGCCCTTCGGGATCGCCTTCGTGATGGCCCAGGCCGGCAACATGCGCACCGGCGGCCCCGCCAAGACGGCCGCCGCGCTGAAACACATCGCCGACGTCATGACCGACGAGCAGCGCGCACTCTATGGCCACGCCTTCGGCAAGTTCACCGATTCACTCAACAACATGCAGAACGCGGGACTGAGCGCTGAGGCGTCGGCGGACCGGGTGATCGAGCTGGTCGAGCAGGAACCGCCACCGATCCGCGCGGCCCTGGGTGATGACGCCGAACAGATCCTGCGTTTGGTCCGAGAAAAGTCCGATACGGAACTGGATGCGCTGAGACTCCAACTCATCGGACTCGGTGATGTGTAGCCAAACAGAGGACAGATCCCCTCTGTCACCCGGAAAGGTAGCCAACCATGCCTGAAATATTGATCACCGGCGGCGGTGGATTGGTCGGGTTGAATACCGCACGCGCCTTCGCCGCCGAAGGTACGTCAGTGGTGATCACCGCTCGTCACGGACACGACCAAATCGAGAAAGCGTTGGGCGACCTTCGCGAGCTGGTCACCATCGAGCCCGTGGAGTTCGCGCGCAGCGGGGAAGTGTTCGACCTGTTCAGCCGGTACGACTTTCAATCGGTGATACACGCTGCACAGGCTCATCAACACGCACAGACCCGCACGTCGAACCGGGGCAACTACGACATGATCTTCAATTGCCTGGAAGCCGCAGAGGCCACCGGCGTGAAGCGGCTCGTACTCGTGAGCTCGATCGCGGTTTATGGCGGCGTTGCACCGCCATTCGCCGAAGACACGCGCTTCCCCGTGCGAGCCACGATCGATGACCATCCAGACGCCATGGGCGCCTTTACCGCGCCCGATGGAAGCAGAGCACTCGCGCTACCGGCGTTCGAGGTCTCCGTCAAACGGTCCCTGGAGCGCATCGCACTCGATTATGCCGCTCCCTGGCAGATGGGCGGGTCGGCGACGGTGCGCACCAATCAGAAGCTGAACCAGCACATGCTTGACGTTGCCGTGCTGCGGATTCCGACTCAGTTCGGGCCGGGTTACAAGGAGATGGGTAGTCCCATCAGCCGTGCGGTTCATACGGTCGCGGGAAAGGGAAATCTGATGGCCGGCGCGGGATACATGGGCGTGCCGCTGTCGCAACTGTGGAGCGTGATCGCCGTGTCCCCACTGACGTACGTTCGCGACACGGCGAATGCACTCGTGGGCATGATTCACGCCGACGCCCTTCCACATCGCATCTACAACTTATCCAGCGGCTACACCACCAGCGCGCGCGAACAGCTGCTGGCCCTCTATCGGATAAGGCAAGATGCCGCACAACAAGTGAACATGGATCCGGAAACGCTTCGGGCGGAACCGTATCCGTCGAACGGATTCAATGCGGATCGGTTGAGTCAGGACACCGGATGGCGTCCCCAGTACACGTTCGAAGAAGCGCTTGAGGACTATCTCGAGTGGCTTGGCGAACACCCCTACTGAGCCTGACGCTCATGGCAGCAGAGCAAGCAAAAACACGGCGATCAGCCCGGGCTCGCGTTCCAGCTGGAACGCGGCGACGACATCCTCGTCGTATCCGGTCAGGATGTGGATGGGTACCGTGGCTCGACGCCCGCCGGGCGGTTCATCGTGCTGGCGCCAGAACGTCGTCAAGCCAACCGACTAGGGTGGGAATGGTCTTGTCCCGCATCGTGCTTCCGACCAGCAATCCGATGTGCCCCGCGCGCAGTTCTCGTTCGTCGGCGACGGCCGAACCGACCTGACCGGTCAGTGGTTTCACCGAATCGGGTGGTGCGACATGGTCCTTGCTGCCATAGATGTTCAGAAACGGTGCGGTGATGCAACGGGACTGGCGCGCCCGTCGGATTCGGGGTGCGTGCTACAGCCCGCGAGACGCGCTCGTCAGACTTTGAGCTCGGGGCTGCAAACTCAACTCCCGCAGCTTCGCACCACCGGCCAAGCATCTTGAGCATGGCATCGGGATTGTAGATGTCTTCCTCACGCGACCACTGGTTGTTCGGCTTCGAGCGCGAGGAGTTCGTCGGCGTCGTGAATTGCCCTGAGGCCGCCCGTCGCTAGACCGGCGAGTTCACCGGCGGTGCGTCCGACGCTCTGATCCCGGTTCACCCATACGCCAACGACGTCGAACGCCCGATCCTGGAGCAGGAAGCGCAATGTGTGTGCACCTGTATTGCCGGTTCCCCATTGGATGACGCGGTGCGGCATGGTGGGCTCTCCTCAGCTGGTCTCGAGCCCCTGAGGTGCTATCTTCCACTGAAGCACCTGGCCCTATTGTCTTGGTAGAATCCAATGTGCGTGAATCGACAGTCCATGCACTTTATCGAAGGGCGCATAAGGTGATGTTGACGACCGAAGCTTGTTCGTCGTTCGCCCGGTGGTCTCGCTGTCTGTCCGCGAGTGAGAATCACGTCATCGCTGGCGGAGCGTCATGACTGAGCAGGGGAGCGCACCTCAACGGCTCACCTACGAACGCGACGGGTTGAGGCTGGCGTATGCCGTCGTCGGCGGTGGGTCGCAACCCATCGTGTTCGTTCACGGCGCCACGGCCACCGGCGAATTCGAATGGGGCACGCTGGCCGCCAGCTTGGGATCTGAATATCGCTGCATCCTGCCCGACATCCGTGGCCACGGCCGATCCGAGGCCGCGAGCGCGGCGCATACGGGGGAGGCGGTCTGCGCCGACCTGCACCACCTCATCGGCCTTCTGGAACTCGGCAGGCCGCACGTGGTGGGCTTTTCCTACGGTGCGGAGATCGCACTGATGCTGGAGTTGTCGGCTCCGGGCACTGCGCGCTCGCTCGTGTTGATCAGCCCGGGGACTGGACGTCCTGGCGATTACCAGGCGCCGAGCCTGGACCTTTTGTACCGCACGTGGCCGTTCGCGCTGCGCCGCCTGCACGAGGCCGAGCATGGACCGGAACATTGGCGGCACCTCGTCGCTGCGCTCCACGAGGACAGCGTCAGTCGTCCCGAACTGTCCGACGACGTCTTGGCCGGCATCGCGTGTCCGGTGCTGTTGATGGCGGGCGATGGCGACGAATCGACGCG
>JAOPVI010000360.1 GCA_025966225.1 Mycobacterium sp.
GCGCCGCGACGTCGGCTCGGTGCTCGGCACCCTGCGGGAGTGGGGTGCGGTGGACCTCGTCACCGCCGTCATGCCCGAGCGCGACGAGGACGTCAGGATCGCCGCGCTCGGCACGGCCGCCGACTACTACCTGGCCAGGGGTGTCACCTGGGTGCAGGACGCCTGGGTCGCGCCGGGCGACGTCGACACGTACATCGCGGCGGCCCAACGCGACGCGCTGCGCATCAGGTTCAACCTGGCCCTTTACGCCGATCCGCGCCACCTCGACACCCAGCTGGTCCAGTTCGCGGAGGCCAGTCGTCGGGTTCGGGAGCTGGCGTCGCCGCTGTTGACCGCGCAGACGGTGAAGTTCTTCGCCGACGGCGTCATCGAGAACGAGACGGGTGCGTTGCTCGCCCCCTACTGTTCGGGCCTCCACCAGCACGGCATGCAGGTCTGGGAGGGTGACAGCCTCGCCCGCGCCGCGCAAGCCGTCGACGAACTCGGGCTTCAGCTCCACATCCACGCCATCGGTGACGCCGCGGTGCGTCAGGCGCTCGACGCCATCGAGTACGCCGTCGAGACCAACGGGCCGCGGGACCGGCGCCCGGTGATCGCACACGTGCAGCTGGTCGACGACGCGGACCTCGAACGCTTCGCCAAGCTCGGCGTGATCCCCTGCATGCAGCCGCTGTGGGCGCAGATGGACGCGCTGATGACCGTGCTGACCATTCCGCGCCTCGGCGTCGAACGCGCCGACAAGCAGTACCGGATGCGCAGTCTCGATGAATCGGGCGCGCCGCTGGCGCTCGGCTCGGACTGGCCGGTGTCGTCGGGAGCGCCGCTGGACGGCATCGCCGTCGCGGTATCCCGTCAAACCGCGGAAGGGGATCCGGAGGGCGGGTGGACGCCCGAGGAGATCCTGACCGTTGAACGCGCGCTCAGCGCCTACACCGCGGGCGTCGCCGAACAGGCGTACGCCGAGGGAGTGTGGGGCCAGCTGGTCCCCGGCGCGAGCGCGGACCTGCTGTGGCTGGACCGCGACCCACGCGAGACGCCCGCCCTAGAACTGCCCGGGATTCGCATCCGCGGCACGTACGTCCGAGGCGAACTCGGTCATCCGGTCACACCGTAGAAGGGAACCACCATGTCGGCAGAAGTGCCCGTAGTCCCCAATAGCGATATCGAGACCGAGGGCCACCTCAAACGCGTCCTCGGGGTGCCTTCTCTGGTGCTGTTCGGCTTGGTCTACATGGTGCCGCTGACGGTCTTCACGACGTTGGGCATCGTCACGCAGTTGACCGGTGGCCGCTTGTCGGTGGCCTATCTGGTGACGCTTGCCGCGATGGTGTTCACCGCCAGGTCCTACGCCAGGATGTCGGCGGCCTACCCAGTGGCCGGGTCGGCCTACGCGTACACGCAAAAGACGTTCGGGGCGCCGGTCGGCTTCCTGGCCGGCTGGTCGCTGTTGCTGGACTATCTGTTCCTCCCGATGCTCAACTACCTGGTCATCGGGATCTACATGAGCGCCGCGATCCCGGCCGTGCCGCCGTGGGTGTGGATCGTGCTCTCGATCGCGGTGGTCACCGTGCTCAACGTCGTCGGCATCGTGTCGGTGGCACGGGCCAACTTCGTGCTGCTGGCGGTGCAGATCGTGTTCATCGTGGTGTTCATCGTGATGGCATTGGTCGCGACGTCGAAGCTCGGCACCGTGAACGTGATGGCGCCGTTCACCGGTGACGGCACGGTCGGTGGGTGGAGCCCGATCTTCGCGGGCGCAGCGATCCTGTGCCTGTCGTTCCTCGGGTTCGACGCGGTGTCAACACTTTCCGAGGAGGCGAAGGACCCGACCCGCAGTGTGCCGCGGGCCATCATGATCGCCACCATCACATCGGGCGTCATCTTCGTCGTGCTGTCGTACGTGTCTCAGCTGGTGTTCCCGTCGAACCAGTTCGCCGACGTCGATGCGGGTTCGACGGACATCATGCTGGCCGCGGGTGGGCAGTTCCTGAACGTGTTCTTCACGGCCGCGTACGTCGCCGGCTGTATCGGGTCGGCGCTTACCTCACAGGCGTCGGTGGCCAGAATCCTCTACGCGATGGGCCGCGACGGGATCCTTCCGCGAAAGATATTCGGGCGCATCTTGGCGCGCTTCGGAACCCCGGCGCTTTCCATCCTGGCGGTCTCGGTCGTATCCCTGCTGGCGATCTGGATCGGCCTCGCGGATCTGGCCTCGATCGTGAGTTTCGGTGCACTGGTGGCATTTTCGGTCGTCAACTTGACCGTGATCAAGCACTACTTCTTCGACAAGGGCGAGAAGAACGTCATCAACAACTTCGTGTTGCCGCTCATCGGATTCGTCCTGACCGCGTGGCTGTGGACCAGTCTGTCCGGGCGCGCTTTGACGATAGGGCTGATCTGGCTGGCCGTCGGCTTCGCCTGGCTGCTGTTCATGACCCGCGGATTCCAGCGCCCGACGCCGGTGCTCGACCTGGAGGAATGACTACCAGGCCCGTGCGGCCGAGACGAGGCCGTCGACCAACGCGGACGTGGCGCGGGTGAGCCCGTCCTCGCCGATCATGCCGCTGCGCGGGCTGATGCCCCGCACGCGTGGCGACAGTTCGAGTTGAGTGCCGCCGCTGCGGGGTTGGTTCACCGGGTTGTCCGGGTGCATCCCACGCAGTTCGCGAGGGATCTGCTCGAGGTCGACGACGAGTTCGTAGCCGGGAATGGCGACGTGGCGAGCGACGTGTTCGGCGAGCGCGCGGTTGCGCCCGCCGACCAGCAGTTGGGTGCTTCGGTTCATGCGCCCGTATCCGTGTAGCGACACCACGACGTCGACGTGCTCGAGGAAGCCGGCAAGCAGCGCGGACTCCTCGGCGCGAAAGGCATTGGAGGCCAGGTGGTTCGGATAGTTGCGGGGGTGGCTCACCACGTAGGCCGACGCGTCGGCCGCGGCGGCCGCCCGCTCGGCGATGACGTCGGTCATCTTCTCGAGTCCACCGCCGTGAATGGCGAGGAAGCCGAACGTCGACCGCAGGGTGCACGTCTCCGTGACCTCGGGATCGGCGAGGAGTTCCGAAAGTGATTGCGGCGCAGACGGTTCGGGATCGCCCAACTGACGGGGCCAGTTCACCGGATCCCATCTGTCGAGGAATTCGACCCACCGGCTCGGCAGTCCGTGGTGGCCCGCGGCGGCGATGATCCGCTCCAGGTATCCGTCACGCGGCGGCCCGGGCTCGACGCGGTGGTCGATGTAGACCCACGCGTCGACGGGTCCGTCGCCGGTCTCGACCTTCAGCCGGTCGCGTCGGTAGCGCACCGGCACGCCCTCGGCGCGATCCAACGTGGCGAGGTCGGCGTCGCTGACCTGCCAGAGGACGCCGTGGACCTCGCCGCCGTCGAACGGATCGACGGTGGCCACCCCGCGCTCGTTGATGAGCCAGTCGTGGTCCGGGAGGGTGGCCGGACGTGGATCGACGGCGTCGGGGCAGCGTTGGGCCATCTGGGACACGTCCAGATTGGACCCGTAGGCAAAGTAGGTTTGCATTCAGCCCGTCACGGTCAGATAGATCAGCACCACGTTCAGTACACAGATGACCGCGGCGACAGTCCAGCCCAGCATGGTGGTGATCCGATGGTTCGCGTCCTCACCCATGAGCCTGCGGTCGGCCGTCAGCCGGATGAGCGGGATGAGCGCGAACGGGATTCCGAAGGACAGCACCACCTGGGACAGCACCAGGGCGCGACTCGGATCGACGCCGATCGCAAGGATGACCAACGCAGGGATCAGCGTGACGATCCGACGCAACAGCAGCGGATACGAGCGGCGCAGCAGGCCCTGCATGATCATGGCGCCCGCGTAGGCGCCGACCGACGTGGATGCCAGCCCGGAGGCCAATAGGCCAATCGCGAAGAACAGCGCGACCGTGTGGCCGAGCGTGGACTGCACCGCCGCGTAGGCCCCTTCGATGGAATCGGTGTTGTCCATGCCCTTCAGGTTGGTGGCCGCCACCAGCAACATGGCGAGGTTGACCGCGCCCGCGACGAGCATCGCGACGCCGACGTCGTAGCGGGTGATGCGCAACAACCTTCGCCGCGGCGCACCGGCCTCGGGTTGGCCGTGCCGGTCTCTGGCCAGCCCGGAGTGGAGGTACACCGCGTGCGGCATGACGGTGGCGCCCAACATGGCCGTGGCAAGCAGGATGCTCTCGGTGCCATCGAACCGCGGCACGAGGCCCCCCGCGACCTCCCGGGGCGACGGCGGCGCGACGAAAAGGCTGGTCAGGAATCCGATGGCGATGACCATCAGCAGGCCGGTGATGACTCGCTCGAAGGCGCTTTGGCCGCGCCAATTCTGCAGGGCGAGTAGCAGCAGCGACACTACGCCGGTGATCACGCCACCGACCAGTAACGGCAGGTCGAAGAGCAGGTGGAGTGCGATGGCCCCGCCAACGACTTCGGCGAGATCCGTTGCCATGGCTACTAATTCGGCCTGCATCCAGTACACGACCCGGGTAGGGGTGCGGGTGTGGTCGGCGACGGATTCGGGCAGCGAGCGTCCGGTGACGAGGCCCAGCTTGGCCGACAGATACTGCACCAGTCCGGCCATGATGTTGGCGACCACGATGACCCATACCAGTAGGAAGCCGTACTGCGCGCCCGCACTGACGTTGGCCGCGACGTTGCCGGGGTCGACGTAGGCGATGGCCGCGACGAATGCAGGGCCGAGCAACAGAAGACCCGGCCGCCGCAGCGGAGCCTTGATGTCCGTGGCCAACCAACCCAACCTTCTGTCCGACTCAACGAAGACAAAAGTTAGGTTAGCCGAAACCTTGTGCACCCGGCAACGAAGGCGGGGCTAACGCAACGGGTTACCGGCGAAAGCCGATGCCGCCGAAGCCGATGCCCCCGAAGCCGATGCCGCCGAAGCCGCCGTAGCCGTAGCCCGGCCAGCCGTTGTACGGATTCATGTTGGGGGGCGGCCCGGTGACGATCGCCGTGTGGCCCGGGGTCGAGCACTGCGTGGTATTCGGTGCAGTGTTGACGCAGTCCGGCCTAGCCGTCGCCAACGGGGCCAACGTCACCGCGCAGGCGACTCCGGCCATCGCGAAAGTCGTTGCAAGACTGCGAATATGAGTTGTCATGATTGGCCTCCTCAGTGGCCAGGGAAGCGACTATCGGTGGCCGCCACCGCCACCACCACCGCCACCATGTGGGCCTTCGTTCGGTCCCATGATCAGTGCGGACCCGTAGAACTCGTCGTCCCAGGGATAGGGGTAGTCGGGTTCCGGTGCCGTGGCAGCGATCTGCACGTTGCCTGGCGTGGCGCACTCGGTGGTGGTGGTGCCGGTATACGTGGTGCCGTCACCGGTGGTCGTGCACGTCGGCATGTTGGAGACTTCGTCAGACGGATCGGCAGCGGCGAGCGGAGCCAGCAGGAGGGCCGTCACCGCGCCTGCCGAGGCGAGCAGTGGGACCAGGTGGCGCGTCGTCCGCATTGGCTCAGGCTCGTCTCGTCGGCTGGCTGCAAACTGGCAGTCAATTGCCAGCGTACAGCCCTTTTCCAGTCACGAGAGGCAAGTCGAGCGTCGTGCGTATCCCCGGCGGAGCGGCGATCACCTCTGGGATCGCGTTGACGACTCGCGCGGCCGTGGCCACCAGTCCGGCGTGGTTGTGATCGCCGTTCGGACTGGACAGGCACAGGTCCAGTCCGTAGGACGGTTCGCCGGTGAGCTCGATGCGGTACGAGCCACCCTCCTGGGCCGGTTGCGGCCAGTCCGGACGCAGGTCGTCGCGCAGTCGGGTGACGTGTTCGAGCACGACCGCAGCCTTGCCGTCCTTCATTCCGCGCACCTCGAAGCGCAGCGCCGCCGCGGTGCCCTTCGCGATGTGGCCCGACGCGATGTCGAAGGCCTCCGGCGCGGGTTCGCGGACGTAGGTCTCGGTGACCTCGTCGAGGTCGATTGCCAGGCCTGCCGCCAACTGCCGCACCACCGAACCCCAGGCCAGGCTCAGCACTCCCGGCTGCAACAGCATCGGAAGCTCGTCGAGTGGTCGGCCGAAGCCCATCACATCGAACATCACCGTGGCGCTGTCGTAGGTGTCGTAGTTGATGATCTCCATGCACCGGATCTGGTCGACACGCTGGCACGTGCCTGCCAGCGCCATCGGGAGCAGGTCGTTGGCGAACCCGGGGTCGATGCCGTTGACGAAGATGCTGGCCTGGCCCGCTTCCGCCGCCTCGCTGATGGGCTTGATCATCTCGTCGGGCAACGTGCCCCACGGGTACTGAAGGAACACCGCAGCGCTGGCGACGACGTTGACACCCGCGGCGAGGATGCGCCGATAGTCTTCCAACGCCTCGACAAGCCGGTTGTCCGCCATCGCCGTGTAGACGGCGCATTCGGGGTTGGTCGCGAGCACGGCGTCGAGGTCGGTGGTGGCCGCAATGCCCGTCCAAACATCAAGGCCCGCAAGCTCTCCTGCGTCCTTGCCTGCTTTGGCATCCGACGACACCCATACGCCGGTCAGCTTGAACCGGGGATCGTTGATCAGTTGCGTCAGCGCGTGCCTGCCGACGTTTCCGGTGCCAATGGCGGCGACTTTGATGGCCACTGATGGCTCCTTACAGATCGGGGATGGGGAGGTCGAGGTTCGGGAAGGTGATGCCCCCGTCGACCTCGAGGGTCTTGCCGGTCAGGTAGCTGCCCGCAGGCGAGGCGAGGTAGACGGCGGCCGCGGCGATGTCGAGCGGATCGCCGAGGCGCCGCATCGGGGTCGCCTGCTCCATCGGCGTGCGGAGCTCGTCGTTGCTCGCCACGATCTCCAGCGCCGAGGTCAGGATCGAACCCGGTGCGATGGCGTTGACCCGGATCCGTGGTGCGAGATCCAGCGCGGACAACCGGGTGTAGTGCGCGAGTGCGGCCTTGGCCGTGCCGTAGGCCGCGAAGCCACGGCCAGCGACCCGACCCATCGTCGAGGTGATGTTGATGATGCTGCCGCCACCCGAGTGTTCGAGCATCAGCGGAACGGCCGTGGCCGTCAGCGCGTGGGCGGTCGTGACGTTGAAGGTGAAGGCGTCGCGAAGGTCCTTGGTCGAGGTGTTCAACAGCGCGTTGGGCATGCTGCCGCCGACGTTGTTGACGACGATGTCTAGTTTGCCGAAGGCTTCCACCGCCTCGGCCGCGAGCTTGGCCGTGTCCTCGGGGTGGGCCAGGTCGGCGACCACGACGTGGGCCCTGCGGCCGACCCCCTTGATCTGCTCGGCGACCTCGTCGAGTTGCTCCTTGGTCCGGGCCGCGATGAGCACGTCCGCACCAGCTTCCGCGAATGCCAGGGCCATCGCGGCTCCGAGCCCGCGGCCAGCTCCGGTAACTATTGCGACTTGGTCGTCGAGCCGAAATCTATCGAGAATCACGTGTGCCTCTCTTCTGTTGACGGGCGACACGCTAGCAAGGTGTGCGGCGCTTCGTGGGTGCTTTCTGGAACACGTTCTAGTTGGGTGGTCGGTTCATCAAGAAAGTGTCGGTGTCGGTATACGGATTCATCGTCGCCGTCGTCGTCTTCTCGGTGGCGCAGGCGATGTTGTCACCGTTCATCGCGAAGATGGCCAAGCGTTACGCGTCGGCGTTCCTCGGCGGCATCGGGTTGGTGTCCACACTGGTGGCGCTGCTACTGGCGTCGCTATTCAGCAACGGGTTGAGGATCAGCGGCCTTGGCGCATGGATCGGGGCGACGGTCGTGGTCTGGCTGGTGTCGGCATTGGCGACGATGCTGCTGCTCTTGATCAAGAAGAAGGTCGGCTGACGTACACCACGCGCGAGCCGAGGAGCAGATCCTGCAGCGAGCGGCGTTGAGCGTCGACCGCGACCGCGGAGATCGTCG
>JAOPVI010000366.1 GCA_025966225.1 Mycobacterium sp.
ATGCCGGGGCTCCAAGACGTTGCTGAGACGCTGTCATCTGCGTTCGATACACGCGTGACTGTGAGCCTCGGCAAACGAAAAGGCAAGATCGTGGTGGAGTTCGGGTCCGTCGATGATCTGCAACGGATAGTGGACCTAATGAACACGTCGAAGGCGTGACCCACAACACCGCGTAATTACGTCACTGTGACACAGAACAACGCAGCAACGCCGGCTGCTGCGGCGCAACGAGGAAATATCTTGTGCACCAATGGAATTGGGATGGAAACCCGCACCGGCGAGCGCTCGCGCAAAGGACCGGATGCAGCGGTGAACAGACGGTCCGAAAACGGGCCGGTTGCGTCGCGCTCTCCTATCCTTGAGGGGCAGTCATCGGCAGTACCGACCGAAAACCAGGGAAGCTAGTGTCAGCACGAATTACGCCGTTGCGACTCGCGGCGTTCGAGCAGTTGCCCAAGCACGCACGGCGCTGTGTGTTCTGGGAGCTCGATCCGTCGACGCTGCAGGGAGCCGATCACCTCGCTGATCCCGAGTTCGAGAAGGAAGCTTGGCTGTCGATGGTGATGCTGGAGTGGGGAACCTGCGGCCAGGTCGCCGTCGAGTGCGGCCCCGGCGACGAAGCACTCACCGCCATCGCCGACGATGACGCCCCCTGCCTTGGGTATGCGTTCTACGCTCCGCCGCGGGCGGTCCCGCGAGCCCGCCTGCTTCCGACCGGACCGGTGAGTGCCGACGCGGTACTGCTGACGTCGCTGGGCGTCGAGTCAGACAGCGACGGGTTGGCCCTTCATCTGATGACATCGGTCGTGGGGGATCTGGTTCGACGGGGTGTTCGCGCGCTGGAAGCATTCGGCCGCACCGCCGAGGCATCCGAACTGTCCAAACCGCAAACAGTTCCGGAGGAGCTGCGCTCAGCAGTGGAGGTGCTCGGCGACTGCTCGGTGGAGCAGTGCGTCATCGATGCGGACTTCCTCATCGACGGCGGCTTCACCGTGGTCGCACCTCATCGGTACTTCCCTCGACTGCGCTTGGAACTCGAACAGGGCCTGGGTTGGAAAGCCGGCGTCGAGGCGGCCCTGGAGCAGCTACTGGCGAGCGCGCAGTTGGAGCAGCCGGTGGGGGCGGGCGCGACGCCCTGCTGATGAGCGGCCAGTGGCTGCGCAGTCGGAAGGCCCGTTCGTCGTCTCGGGGCGCTACTCAATTCCTGGCCGTCACCATGTGATGACGGCCCGGAGAGCCAGTGTCCTGAGTCGCGATCGGTGGCCTGGAGCGGCAAGCTCTGCACGCCTAGCCCTGCGCGGCGCGGCCGGCCTGTTCGACCGTCCGCTCGTGCGCAAGGAGTTCAGCAAAGGTGAACGTGCCCGTGGGGCGGTCATTCTTGCCGAGCAGGTAGAGCCGCTTCACCGCCGCGAGCATGCCCTCGGCGAGCGAGTCCCTGATCTGGGTGGATACCAGCAGATCGCGGTCGCGAAGATTGGTGATGTAGCCGACGTCGACCTGGACGGTGGGCATCCGGGTGAGCCGAAGCAGGTCCCAGGTTCGTCCGTGGGTGCGACAATCACGTAACCCGGTGCGTGCCACCAACTCTCGCTGAACGAAGTCGGCCAGGTTGCGGCCGATGGTGGACACCGACCCGTGCGAGTTTCCAAAGTAGAACGACGCCACGCCGTTGGCTGCGGAGCCGGGTAGGTTGCCGCAACGCAGGCTGATCATCAGATCGGCGCCGACGGTGTTGGCCGTCTCGGCCCGGTCGGCGTCGGCGGGGCTACGACCGACGGGGCGGGACAGGAACGTCTCCATACCAATGGCAGTCATGCGGCCCTCGAGCCGACTGGCCAAGTCCCACAACATGTCTGCTTCGCTGATCGGACCGGACGGCCCGTTGACGATGAGCCCGCTGTCGTCACCGCCGCGGCCCGGATCGATGATCACCCGCTTGCCGGAAAGGCGCGGTCCGGACCGCCGAACCAACTCCTCCTCGCGGATCGCATGCAGGGATCCGCCGGTGACCCGCGAACCAAGAAAGTACAAGGAGCGCAACGTCTCTGGGCCGCAGATCCCGTCTGGGTACAACCCGTACTCGCGCTGGTAGGACATCAACCCGTTGTGGGTCTGCAGCCCGAAGTGACCGTCGACCAACCCGGTGTAGAAGCCGAGGTCCTGGAGGCGGGCCTGCAGCGTGGCTACGTCGTCGCCATACATGGGCGCTCCGAACTGGTGCGCCAGAGTTCGTGCGCCGAGCCGGTAGGACGCCTCGCGCAGCGCGCGGTAGGTGGCCTCACCGACGATGCCGTCGACCAGCAGTCCACGGTGCTGTTGGAACGCGCGAACGGCCTGGTCGAGTTCGTCGTCGAACGCATCGAGCGCGACGTGCCTGCCGGTGGCAAGGTCGTCGTCCGGGTTGCCCATCAGCCCCAACGACGACAATGCCGCCCGAATCTCGGTGACCGCCCCTCCGCGGTCGCCGCGACGCAGAATCGACATAACCAGGCCTCTCGGTGACCGGCGCCGGGCAGCGCGCGGCGTTGACAGTGTCAAGACAAGCTAGCCAGCATTGTCGCAGACGTCGCCGAAAATGCGGAAACTCCAGCGCGACCGTGAGTCGTCCGCCAGGGGACGTTCGGGACCGTCAGACGTGGTCAGCGAGCTCACGCAGGAGCGCGGCCTTGCCCTTCGCTCCGACGATGCGCGTCACCGGCTTGCCGTCCTTGAACAGGATCATCGTCGGAATCGACACGACCTGGAAGTCGCGCGCCGTCGCCGGGTTGGAATCCACGTCGAGCTTGGCGACAGTGAGCGTGCCCGCCTTCTCGGCGGCGATCTCCTCGAGCACGGGGGCGACCATCTTGCACGGGCCGCACCAGGTAGCCCAGAAGTCGACCAGCACCGGGGTGGAACTGGACAGTACGTCCGCGGAGAAGGAGTCGTCGGTGACGGCGACCGTTGCGTGGGTATCACTCATGGGGTGCTCCTGTCGTGGGTTCTCGCTGAAATCTGTGGCGGGTCAAACTTGTTCGCGCTCGGAGAGCCAACGCTCGACGTCGATGGCCGCAGCACAGCCGCTGCCTGCGGCGGTGACGGCCTGACGGTAGGTGTGGTCGACCAGGTCGCCCGCGGCGAAGACGCCGTCGATCGAGGTGGACGTGGTGCGGCCCCGCACCTGCACATAGCCGCCGTCGTCGAGGTCGACCTGACCGCTGACCAGTGTCGAGCGGGGGTCGTGACCGATGGCGACGAACACGCCGGTCACGGCAAGCTTCGACTCCTCGCCGGTCACGCGATCGACCAGCCGCAGCCCGCTGACCTTCGGGTTGCCCTCGATCTCGGCGACCTCCGTGTTGAGCAGGAAGGTGATCTTCTCGTTCGCACGCGCCCGCTCGAGCATGATCTTGGAGGCGCGGAACTCTTCGCGACGGTGGATGAGCGTGACATTGCTCGCAAACTTGGTCAGGAAGAGGGCCTCTTCCATGGCGGAGTCACCGCCACCGACCACGGCGATGTCCTGGTCGCGGAAGAAGAACCCGTCGCACGTCGCACACGTGCTGACGCCCATGCCGAGCAGTGCGTCCTCACCGGGTACGCCAAGGTGCCTGGCCGCCGCGCCCATCGCGAGGATCACTGCGTGGGCGTGATACGTGTCGTCGCCGACCGTGACGCTCTTGATCGGACCGTCCAGGGAGACTTCGTCGACGTCCTCCATGCGGAGGTCCGCGCCGAAGCGCAGAGCTTGCTCACGCATCTCGTCCATCAATTCCGGTCCGGTGATGCCGTCCCTGAAGCCGGGGTAGTTCTCGACCTCGGTGGTGGTCATCAACGCGCCACCGAACTGCACGCCCTCGAATACGAGCGGCTTCAGTTGAGCGCGGGCGGCGTAAACGGCCGCCGTGTAACCGGCCGGTCCTGAGCCGATGATGATCACGTCATGGACCGTGGGTGTAGAGGTCATGTCCGCCTTTCTGCCATTCGCGTCGGCACGCGTATAACACCAGCGTAGGTGGCCCTGTTCCCCACCGGGCGGGATGGTGGGGGAGATGCGGGCGGGATGGTGGGCGGTATCGGCGGGGCGGGACTCGTCAGGGCTGGCTGAGCGTCGTGTCGGCGAGCAGCCCAGTGTCAACCGAACTGCAGTTGGGGCGCACGACCAGCGCGTTGACGGCCTTTGGCGAGGCACCCGGCACCAGCAGCACGACGAGGGCCTGACCACCGGCCTGGAGCCGCCTTGCGCCAAGTACCGGGGTCGAGGTCGCATAGCCCAGCGCGGACAGGCAGGAACTCCTGCGCTGCGGATCGGCCAGCGGCCCGAGGTCGGGTGGCCGACCGAGCAGTTCCACCAGTTCGGGCTCGGATAGCGGGAAGCCGCTCGGCGGCTGCGACACGGTGAGCTTCTCGGCGGTGGGCCCGTCCGACCGCGTGGGCCCGGCTGGGCGAAGCAGCATGGCGGTGCCGACGCCGACGGCCGCGAGCGCTGCGACGATCCCGACGGCGGCCACGATGACCCCTGGCCGCATCTGCGCGCCGCGGACGGCATGCTCGGCACGCAACGTGGAGGCGATGCGCTCGGTGACCGCGGGAGGGACATCGGGGGCCGACGATGCATCGGCACCCAG
>JAOPVI010000382.1 GCA_025966225.1 Mycobacterium sp.
GCCGCCGGAGGACTTGGTGATGTCGGGCGGCCTGTTCCATGGCGTGCAGTTGTGGGTGAATCTGCCCGCGAAGAAGAAGATGATCCCGCCGGCCTACCAGGGCATCGAGGCCGCCGCGGTGAAGCTGGCGGTGTCCGCCGATGCAGGCGCGCTGGTTCGGATCATCGCCGGCGAGATCGGTGGCCACCGGGGCCCGGGGTCGACACGCACGCCCATCACACTGATCCATGCGACCGTATCACCGGGCGCACGATTGCAATTGCCGTGGGATCGGTCCTTCAACGCGCTCATCTACGTGCTTGCCGGCGCTGGGCGGGTGGGTACCGAGGGGCGACCGGTACATGACGGTCAGCTGGCGGTGTTCGGCCGTGGCGACTGGTTCGAGGTCCGCGGCAACGACCACCAAGCCTCGCAGAGTCCGGCCTTGGAGATGCTTGTCTTGGGTGGCCTGCCCATTCGCGAACCAGTGGCGGCGTATGGGCCATTCGTGATGAACACTCAGGCCGAACTGGGGCGGGCGATGGAGGACTTCGAGGCCGGGTTGTTCGGTCAGATTCCGGCCAACGCCCTGATGCCCCACGTCCCGGACCCAGCCCCGATGCGCACCGAAGATACCGGGATCTGAGGCCTCGGCGTCACGCTCAAGCGGAAAGCTCAGTTACGCGGCCGCGGGCGCAAGGGGCGACCGTCGTCACCTGCTTGGCGGTCGTGGACTGGTTCCTCTGGATGCCGTAATAACCGGCGGGCTCAATCGTGTTGATTGCTACTAGCGGAGTGGAATTGCGAGAGCTGCGCAGACCGACGGTCGGACATTCGGAGCCGGCGTCGATCGTGTTGTCGCGCTCACTGGGTTCTTCGAAGATTGTCGACGCGGCCAGTGACCGGCGGGACATCGTGGGCCGCCGAACAATGACTCCTCGCCTGCCGGCACCCACGATGGGGGAGCACGAACTGCAACCAAGCAACCAAGGAGAGGCACCATGTCAGGGCTAAGCAAACTTCATCAACTGGCGGCTGAGCATCATGAGCACGCCGCACGGCACCATCGCGAGGCCGCCAAGCTTCAAGAGGCGAAAGATGTTGTCGCGGCGGCGGAGCAAGCGCATCTGGCGCATGACCATCAGGGGCATGCCATCCGGTTCGCAGCAGAGGCTGCGAGAGAGTACGTGTCGGCGCGCCACGTCGGTTAGGCGCACCGGTGCGAAGAACGGCACGCATTCGGTCCTTCCGGGCACACCCGTCGACCCACCTCCGCGTTGAGTGGGGACCCTGGCATGCTGTGCTCGCCAGAGGGTTGTTGTGGCAGAGGTCATTTCGTGACCTTATCGAAGGACTCCTTGATCAGAAGGTGCTCCGCTGCCGCGACGTCGGCCGGGCTTCCCGAAGGAGACTCGGCCGACGCGGTGGCGGTTGGGTCTGTCGTGCGCGCACTCGAGATGGCGGAAGGCGCAATCGACACCGGCTCGGCAGCAGGCAGGTGCGTCCGGATCAATCCAGCATCTGCGGCACGACCAGGTCCGTGCCGATCATCTCCACGTTGATCGACGTCGCGGTCCACCAGTAGCCGGAAAACCGGCTCAGGCACGCGCCGAAGAGACTGGGAGCTGAGGCCTCACAGTTGGCGTCAGCTGGGTCCTGACACGCATCGAGCGTGACGCTGGGCGTCACGCTCAGTGCGGAAGCTGGGTCATGCGGCGGCCGGTAGCAGGCCGACTGCCGGGCGGAACCGGGGGACCGCGCGGAACTGGCGGACCGGGTGAGCAGCAAGCCGATTGCGCCAGTTGCCGTACTCGTCGACCACGGTGACGCCGATCGGGATGAACAGCGGCGACAGCACCATCAGGAAGAGGATGATCGGGAACATCATGGTTTTCTCGCATTCTCCGCGAAGCGGATCGTTGGTCTGTGTTGTGTCGGGAGAACTCGTCGCTGAATTCCTGAGCAGAAATCTACGAGCGGAACCGCAGGTCAGCGATGTCCCGGCAAGACCAACTTTCGATGGCGGCTTATCGTCTGGAGACAAACAGCGGCAATCAGCTGGCGGGGGAGTAGGACTAGGCAGCCGCCGCCGTCCGGGACGGTGACTCGCGCGTGGACGCATCGGTAGCGCAACGGCGAGACCTCGGTCGTGCCCGCCGCTCGGTGATGCCGAGGTCGGCGCTGGCAGAGTTCGTTCCGCCGCAGAACCGTCCGGACCCGGTCGACTTGCTGGAGTCGCAGGCCGTGGATCGGATCGCGGACCTGCTGCCGGTGCGGTATGGCCGGATGCTGCAATCCCAATTCGCATTCTTTCGCGGTGCCGCACTGATCATGGCGTCCGACTTGGCGTCCAGCCGGCACACCGGCCTCACCGCACAGCTGTGTGGCGACGCGCACGTGTCGAACTTCGGCCTGTTCGCGTCGCCCGAACGAAGCCTGGTATTCGACGTCAACGACTTCGACGAGACAATTCCGGGCCCCTGGGAGTGGGACGTCAAGCGGCTAGTGGCCAGTGTGGCGATCGTCGCTCAGGAGAACGGCTTTGGTCGTGATGAGCGGGAGCACGTCGTGCGCACCTGTGCGCAGGCCTACCGAGACCGGATGCGGACGCTTGCGATGATGCGTGAGCTCGACGTCTGGTACGCCCAGACCGTGGTCGACGATGCGCTCGAGGCCGGTGTCGATCAGACCTACGCCGAAGCGATCCGACGCACGGCGGCCAAGGCGCAACGACGCGACAGCCTTCAGGCACTCTCGAAGCTGACACGGGTCGTCGACGGGCGGCGCCGGCTCGCCCACGATCCGCCACTGCTCATTCCGATCGGTGAACTGGTCGGCGAGGCCGAGGCCCGAGTGCACGAGGAACACATGGGCGCACTATTTGACGCCTACGAGGAGAGTCTCGAGATCACCCGTCGCGTGCTGGTCCACCGGTTCCGCTACACCGGCATGGCCCGCAAGGTCGTCGGCGTGGGCAGCGTCGGCACCAGGGCGTGGGTAGAACTGCTGCTGGGACGGGACGACCAGGACCCGTTGCTGATGCAAGTCAAGGAGGCTCAGCCGTCGGTGTTCGAGCGCTACCTCGGTTCAGGTGGCTACACCAACGCCGCGGAGCGGGTCGTCGCAGGTGAACGGCTGATGCAGGCCAGCAGCGACATCCTGCTGGGGTGGTTGCATTGCGTCGGCCCCGATGGCCACGAAGGTGACTACTACGTGCGTCAGCTACGGGACTGGAAGGAGTCGGCGAGCATGGAGTCGATGGGTCCGCAATTGCTTGCCGACTATGGGCGATCGTGCGCGCACGTCCTGGCCCGCGCGCACGCCCGCTCCGGTGATCGCGTCGCGATCGCAGGGTATCTCGGCAGCAGCGATGCCGCCGACCTTGCGCTCACCCGATTCGCAGAGGGCTACGCACGACAGAACACCCGTGACTACGCGGCACTGCGCGATGCGGTGGACGGCGGCCGGGTGCTGGCCGAGGCGGACCTGTAGGCGGTTACCAAATGCACTAAATCCCGCGGTGGGCCGGCCGAATTCGTCAGCTCGCGTCGATCGGGTCCGCAGTGTTCGCAGCGACACCGTTGTAGCGCCAATGTTGTCTCCGCGCACAACCGCGCCTGTGCAACCCCGAGCGACAATGAGTGCTTCGGCAGAGCGCCGCAAACTGCGTCCAGCGAGGAGTCGTCATGACCGACAACCCACATCCCGTTTCTGACCTGGCGCGCCGCCTCTGTACGTCGGCGATCCTGTTCGGCCTGCTGACCGTGATCCTGGGCGTGGCACTCTTGGTGTGGCCGGGACCTTCGATTCTGGTGGCCGCCGGGTTGTTTGGTGTGTACCTGGTGATGTCCGGCGTCGCGATGGTGGTCCTCGCGTTCAGCCCAATCTCAGCGGGCAGCAGATTTTTGAACTTCATCAGCGGCGCATTGTCGGTGATCCTTGGAATCTTGGCTTTTCGACACTTTGGGCAGGGATACGCCGTTCTGCTGCTTGCCATTTGGATTGGGATCGGATTCATCTTCCGCGGCGTGACCGCGGTCGCATTCCAGTTCGGCGATCGGGGGATTCCCGGCCGCGGATGGGCGATCTTCTTCGGTATCATCAGCATCATCGCCGGTGTCGTGGTGTTGGCCTACCCGTTCGACTCGATCGTGACGCTGGCTCTGGTGGTCGGCGTCTGGCTGGTCATCCTCGGCGTGGTGGAGATGATCTCCGGCTTCGGGATGCGCAGCGACGTCAAGAAAGTCGAGAACGTCACCGCCCGGCAGGCCGTCGCCGGGTGACTCGGCAGATTACGTCGGTCGTCGGCCTCCAGGCATAAATCCAGCACGGGCGCATAAACGCCGAGTAAACCGCTGCCTACACGAAGGAGTTGCTTATGCCGACATCCAACTACGGACCGACGACTACGGCGGCCGAGGTCGTTGCCGACGTCGATCTGCACGGGTGGCGGGCCATCGTCACGGGTGCGAGTTCGGGGATCGGTACCGAGACCGCCCGGGCGCTGGCCTCGGCGGGCGCCGATGTGACGCTGGCGGTGCGCAATGTGAAGGCTGGGACCGAAGTCGCAAACGGGATCGCCGAAAAGCTCTCGCCGGGTCACGGAGTGGTGCACGTCGCCCGGCTGGATCTGGCCGACCCTGCGTCGGTGGCCGATTTCGTGCGCAATTGGTCGCAACCACTGCACATCCTAGTGAACAATGCTGGGGTGATGGCCCTGCCGCAGCTCACCCGCACGTTTGACGGCTTTGAGATGCAGTTCGCCACAAATCATCTCGGTCATTTCGTGCTGGCCACCGGACTTCGGCGGTGGTTGGCCGCGGCTGCCGGTGCCCGTGTGGCGGCTGTCGCCTCGATCGGGCATCTGTTCTCCCCGGTGGTCTTCGACGATCTGCACTATCGGTTCCGTCCCTACGATCAGTGGACTTCCTACGGGCAGTCCAAAACAGCCAATGTGTTGTTCGCGGTCGGTGCCGCGGGCCGGTGGGGCGACGACGGCATCGCAGTCAACGCGCTGATGCCAGGCAACGTCGCCACCACCGCCCTCGCGCGACACACGAGCCCCGGCGATCTGGCGGCCTTCGGTGAGCAAACCGAACTGGGGCTGCCCCCGGTCAAGACCATCGAGCAGGGTGCCGCAACGTCGGTGCTGCTCGCCGCGAGCCCCGACGTCGAGGGGGTTTCGGGTTGGTACTACGAGGACTGTGCTATTGCCCCGCAGATTAGTGAGCGTGCCGGCCACACTGGCGGAGTCGCGCCGTACGCGCTGGATCCCGAGAACGCCGCGCGCCTGTGGAGGATCTCCGAAGAGCTCACCCATCCGTAAGGGTGACCACTACGGTGGCGTAATCCCGCACCAGAGTGTGTGCCCGAATGCGGTTACACGAACGCGCTGACTCCCGTGATGGCGCGGCCGACGATGAGGGTGTTCATCTCTCGCGTGCCTTCGTAGGAGTAGATCGCCTCAGCGTCGGCAACGAAGCGGCCGACGTTGTGCTCCAACAGGATTCCGTTGCCACCGAGCAATTCCCGCGCGTATCCGACGGTTTCACGCATCCTTACGGTGCACCACGCCTTCGCCAGCGACGAGTGCCGGTCCTCCGCGCGGCCCTCGTCCTGCAGCTGCGAGAGTCGGGCGCACAACGCCCACGACGACGTGATGTTGCCGAGCATCCTCACCAGCAGATCTTGGACGAGCTGGAATCCCGCGATTGGCCGGCCGAATTGTTCACGGGATACCGCGTACGCCAACGCATTATCGTACGCGCCGCGGGCGCAGCCGACCGCCATCCAGGCGACACCGGCACGGGTCATGCGTAGCACTTCTGCGGTGTCACGGAACGAGTTGGCATTCGCGAGCCGGTCAGCCTCGTCCACTCGGACATCCTCCAGCGTGATCACCGCATTCTGCACGATGCGCAATGCGATCTTGTCCTCGAGCTTCGTCGTCGAGAACCCGGGGGAGTCGTTGGCGACCACGAATCCCCTCACCTGACCGTCTGCGACGTCTCTGGCCCAGATCACCGTCAAGTCGCCGAAGGTCGCGTTGCCGATCCACTTCTTCTGACCGTTGAGGATCCATGTGTCCCCGTCCCGGCGAGCCGTCGTCGTCAGCCCGCGCGACGCGCCCGATCCGACGTCCGGCTCGGTCAGTCCAAATGCGCCAATCTTCTCCATGCGCGCCATGCTCGGCAGATACCGCTGTTTCTGCTCATCGTTGCCACATAGATAGATCGAACCCATCGACAACCCGCCATGGACACCGGAGAACGTCGCGATCGACGGGTCGGTTCGGGCGAGCTCCATCGCCACCATGCCGTCGAGGAGGAATGACCTTCCTGGACAACCGAATCCATGGTACGGAAGCCCGGCTAATCCGAGTTGTCGGAATCCCGGCACGATCTCGAACGGAAAGCTCCCGCGTTGCCAGTGCTGATTCACCGTCGGCTCGACCTCGGACTTCATGAAGTCTCGCACGCGGTGCAGGTACTCCTGCTCGTCGTCGTCGAGCAGTCCCTCCAGTGCGTAGAAATCGGCGCTGTCGGTAGTCATCGGGGTACTCATCGGTGCTACCTCAATCGGGTCGGGATCTGAACGGCTCGATCACCGGCGCCAATTCTGCTGCGTTGGTGATCAGGTCGACGTGACCGCCACCGTGTAGAGGCACGGTCGCGTGGGGCAGGAGCCAGCCCATGATCCTCGCGTTGACTACGGGGATGATGGGATCGTCCAGCCCGGCC
>JAOPVI010000385.1 GCA_025966225.1 Mycobacterium sp.
CGTCGATCCCGGCCACGTGTACGCCACAGGTAGGTCCGCCGGTGCATTTATGGTCAATCGGCTGGCGTGCGAACGTGCGGACGTCTTCGCCGCCATCGCCCCGGTGGCGGGCACCCTGGGCGTGAACACGGGGTGCGCACCGTCGCGGCCGGTGGCGGTGCTGGCGACGCACGGTACCGCCGATCCGGTCGTGCCCTTCAACGGCGGCCCCATGGTCGGTCGGGGCGGTCCGAGCGACATCGTCTCCGCTGCCGAGATGGCGGCGCGCTGGAGGCAGGCCGGCGGGGACGTGGTGCTCAGGCAGATCGATGGTGGCGGCCATTTCTGGCCCGGCGATACCGCCGAAGCATCGGCGCAGTTCTTCGACAGCCATTCGAGGTAGCCGCTTACCCGTTCCCAACTACCATCTCCATGTTGGACGACCCGCGGCATCTCGGGCTTCGGCAAGCCCTGTTCCGGGACGTGCTTGGGGCCCGAACGCAGCTCTAACTGTTGCGCAACAGCTCGATGACCGCGCTGAAGTCCTTGTCGGCGTGGTCGGCGGCGAACTTTGCGTAGATCTCCGCGGCGTGGCTGCCCAGCGGTGCGGTTGAACCCGTTGAGCCGACCGCGTCCATGGCCAGGCCGATGTCCTTGTTCATCAATGCGGTCGCGAAGCCCGGCTTGAAGTCGTTGTTGGCAGGCGACGTCGGAACAGGTCCTGGCACAGGACAATTCGTGTGCACGGCCCAGCAGTTGCCCGTCGCTCCGGTGATCACGTCGAACAGCGCCTGCGCGGACAGCCCCAGCTTTTCGGCAAGCACGAACGCCTCGCCGACCGCGATCTGCTGGACGGCCAGCACCATGTTGTTGCACAGCTTGGCGGCTTGACCGGTGCCCGAGGCGCCGCAATGAATGATCTTGCCCGCCAACGGCTCCAGCACAGGTCGCGCGCGGTCCACGGCGTCGTCCTCACCGCCGACCATGAAGGCAAGCGTGCCCGCCGTCGCGCCCTTCACGCCTCCGGAAACCGGCGCGTCGAGTTGGCCGAAGCCACCCTCGGCCGCCTGGGCATGGATCGTCCTGGCGTCGTCGACGGAAATCGTTGAGGTGTCGATGAACAGGGTTTCGGCTTTGGCGGCGGGCAGCGCCTCGGCGTAGCAGGCCTTGACGATGTCGCCATTGGGCAGCGAGGTCATCACCACGTCGGCACCTGCCACCGCCTCGGCACCGGTGTCGAAGACCTGTGCGCCCTTTTCCGCGGCGGCCGACTTCAGCGCGGCCACCGGGTCGAAGCCGCGCACGGTATGCCCGGCCGCGACGAGGTTCGCCGCCATCGGACCGCCCATGTGGCCCAAGCCCAAGAACGCGATCGTGCTCATCTGATCTCCTATGCGGACGCGCGGGCGCGGGTGGCCTCGGCCCGGCCGATGACCACGCGCATGATTTCGTTGGTTCCCTCGAGGATTCGGTGCACCCGTAGGTCGCGGACGATCTTCTCCAGCCCGTACTCGCGCAGATAGCCGTAACCGCCGTGCAGCTGCAGTGCCTGATCGGCCACCTCGAAGCACGCGTCGGTGACATACCGTTTGGCCATCGCACACAGCTCGACCTTGTCGGGGTGATTGTCGTCGAGCGCGGTTGCCGCCCGCCACAACAGGGTTCGCGACGCTTGCAGCGCGGTGGCCATGTCGGCCAGCGTGAACCGGATGGTGGGCTCGTCGAGCAGGGCGCCGCCGAACGCTTGGCGATCGGCCAGATAACCCGTCGCCTTGTCGTAGGCGGCCTGTGCACCGCCGAGTGAGCATGCCGCGATGTTGATCCGGCCGCCGTTGAGTCCGTTCATCGCGATGCCGAACCCGGTACCTTCGCCGTCGGCGCCGCCCAACATCGCGTCGGCAGGCACCCGAACGCCTTCGAACACGACCTGCGCGGTCGGCTGAGCATTCCAGCCCATCTTCTGTTCGTCCGCGCCGAAACTCAGTCCCGGCGCATCCTTTTCGACCACAAACGCCGAGATGCCACCCGGACCGTCACCGCCGGTGCGGGCCATCACGACGTACATATCTGACGTCCCTGCACCGGAGATGAACTGCTTGACGCCGTCGATGACGAAGTCACCGCCGTCACGAACAGCCTTGGTGCGCAACGCACCCGCATCCGATCCGGCACCGGGCTCGGTCAGGCAGTAGGAGGCGATGGCCTCCATCGTCGCCAGCCGCGGCACCCACGACTTGCGCTGTTCGTCGGTGCCGAAGGTGTCAACCATCCACGCACACATGTTGTGGATGGACATGAACGCCGCGATGGTGGGGTCTGCCGCGGCGAGCTGCTCGAAGATACGGACGGCATCGAGCCGGCGCAGCTCGCTGCCGCCGACATCCTCCCGGCAGTAGATGGCGGCCATGCCGAGCTCGGCCGCCTCGCGCAGCACGTCGGTGGGGAAGTGGTGCTTCTCGTCCCACTCCAGCGCGTATGGCGCGAGGCGCTTTTCAGCGAACGCGGCCGCCGTCTCGGCGATCACGCGTTCGTCGTCGTCCAGCCCGAAGATGTCCATCTACTTCATTGTCGGGATGACGAACTCGGCGCCGTGGCTTCCCGCGGGCCAGCGCTGCGTCACCGTCTTGACCTTGGTGTAGAAGATGATCGACGACGGTCCGTGCTGGTTGAGGTCGCCGAAGCCAGACCGCTTCCAGCCGCCGAAGCTGTGGTAGGCGACCGGGACGGGGATCGGCACGTTGACGCCGACCATGCCGACCTGCACACGTGACACGAAGTCGCGCGCGGTGTCGCCGTCGCGAGTGAAGATCGCCACGCCGTTTCCGTACTCGTGCTCGGAAGGAAGGGCCAGTGCTTCTTCGTAGCTGTCGGTCCTGACGATGCACAGCACCGGGCCGAAGATCTCGTCCTTGTAGATCGACATGTCGGTGGTGACGTGGTCGAACAGGGTGGGCCCGATGAAGTAGCCGCCCTCGAGGCTGGCGTCACCGAAGGTCAGGTCGTCGCTGGCCCGGTCGCGGCCGTCGACGACGGCCTCCGCGCCCGCTTCGATGCCCTGTCCGATGTAGTCCTTGACCCTGGCCAGTGCCGCCGGGGTGACCAGTGGCCCGTAGTCGGCCTTCGGGTCGAGGCTGTGGCCGACGCGCAACTGGTTGACCCGCTCGACGAGCCTGGCGCGGAGGCGGTCGGCAGTTTCCTTGCCAACCGGGACCGCGACGCTGATCGCCATGCAGCGCTCGCCGGCGCTGCCGTAGCCGGCGCCGATCAGAGCGTCGACGGCTTGGTCGAGGTCGGCGTCGGGCATCACGATCATGTGGTTCTTGGCGCCGCCGAAGCACTGCGCACGCTTGCCGTTGGCCGCGGCCGTCGAGTAGATGTACTGGGCGATGTCGGAGCTTCCGACGAAGCCGACGGCCTGGATGTCGGGGTTGTTCAGGATGGCGTCGACGGCTTCCTTGTCGCCGTGGACGACCTGGAACACGCCCCTTGGCAGCCCTGCTTCTTCGAAGAGTTCGGCGAGCCGTACGGGCACCGACGGGTCGCGCTCGCTTGGCTTGAGAATGAAGGCGTTCCCACACGCCAGCGCGGGCCCGGCCTTCCACAGCGGGATCATCGCAGGGAAGTTGAACGGCGTGATGCCCGCGACGACGCCAAGTGGCTGACGCAGGGAGTAGACATCGATGCCACCGCCTGCGCCCTCGGTGTACTCACCCTTCAGCAGGTGCGGGATGCCGATGGCGAACTCGATGACCTCGACGCCGCGCTGAATGTCACCGAGCGAGTCGGCGATGGTCTTGCCGTGCTCGAGGGAGAGCAGTTCGGCGAGCTCGTTGGCGTTCTTGTTGACCAGTTCGACGAACTTCATCATCACCCGCGCGCGTCGCTGCGGGTTCCAGGCGGCCCACTCCTTCTGCGCCTCGACGGCGATTGCGACGGCGGCGTCGACGTCGGCCGTCGAGGCCATGGCTACCTGCGACTGAACCTCGCCCGTGCTGGGGTTGAGCACGTCAGCGGTGCGCGTCGACGTACCGGCGGTGCGCTGACCGTCGATGAAGTGCGGAATCTGTGTGGTCATGAGGGCCCCTAGGACGAAAAGACGATTACTAGGACATCCTAGTAACTCGGGGCGGCCGGACGCAAGGGCCGCCTGCCGCGCCATCGTCGGTCCGCGCATCGTCGAGTTGTCGTGCGCCAGCCCGAGCTACTGTGAACGTGCTGGGAGTCGTCGGCATCACGGGTTGTAACCTCGGCCGCTATCACATGATGTGCACGGCCTCCCCGACGTAGACAGGCGACACGTGACGGCACGACGCGACCGCGCGCACCCGCGACCCCTACGGGTGGTGTCGTCCGATGATCGCTATCCCGACTGGGAGGCCGTTTACGAGGACAACGCGACGTGGGTCTACCGCACGATCTACGCCAGAGTCGGCAATCAGGCCGACGCCGAGGACCTCACCGCTGAGGTCTTCATGGCGGCGTTGCGGCCGCTGCGGCTGACCGCCACCGTCGCCGAGGTGCGCTCGTATCTGAAGAACACTGCGCGCACGGTGCTGGCGGCGCACTGGCGCCAGACGATGGGCCGTGAGATCACCGAGATCGAAGGCGACATCGCGGCACCGCCGGAACGCGAGGAGGCGATCAGCACGGCACCCGAACGCGTGGCCACCGTGATGGAGACACTGCCCGACAACTACCGCCGCATACTGGAACTGCGATTCCTGCAGAATCTGTCGATCAAGGAGTCGGCGTCGGCGATGGGGGTGAGCGTGGCCAATGCCAAAGTGCTCCAACACCGGGCCCTGCGGCTTGCAGCCCAGGTCAACGAGAAGGGCACGCCATGAACGAGCGAGGGTTGCGCAGGTACCTCGACGATCTGATGCGCAACCGCAAGCCCAAGGGTTTCGTCCCCGATGACTTCGAGGCCGCGCAGATGCGCACCGCGATCGACCTGCAGGCCGCTCGGCCCGGCGCCGACGAGCCGCGCCCAGAGTTCCTTGCCGACTTGCACAGCCGGCTCGCAGCGCAGCTGGACGACGAGTCCGGAGCTGCGCCTTCGCCGACGTGGTTGCACGCCAACCGTCGCCAAGTGATCGTCGGCACTTCTGCCGCGGCGACCGCTGCAGTTGCGGCGGTGGCCGTGGACCGGCTACTGCTGCGCGGCGACCAGGGCGATGACGTACAGGTCGCGCAGGACCTGGTGCCGACCGAGGGCGCCTGGCAGCGCGTGGCCGCCAGCTCCGACGTGACCGAGGGCGGCATGCATCCGTTCGATCTGGGCTCCGTGGTCGGCTTCGTTCGTCGGGTGGATGGCCGCGCCGAGGGCGTTTCGGGCATCTGTACGCACCAGGGCTGCCGGCTGTGGTTCGACGGGCCCGACGATCGGCTGCGCTGCCCATGTCACTCGACGTCCTTCTCGAAGGAAGGCCAGGTGCTCACCCACCAATTGCCGATCTCGCCGAAACCGTTGCCCAAGTTGGAGGTTCGGGAGCTGAACGGCGCCGTCGAGGTCTTCGCGCCGACTAGCCGCACCGAGCAGACCTGAACGTGTAACCCGCCTCCCTATCTGTTGGTGAGAGCCCCGCAGCCCGCGGACTCGTCAACCGACAACGGAGGTAACCGTCGTGTCCCGACGAACCCAGCGCGTCGCAGTCGCGGTGAGCACCGCCCTGACTGCCACCGCGCTGCTACTGGCCGCCTGTGCGGCCACCGACCAACCCGTGAGCCAACCGAGCCCGATGTTCAGCACTGGTGTCGCGTCGACGCCCGGCATGCAGGGGATGGGCAGCATGCCCGGAATGAGTGGGATGCCCGCAATGAGTGGGTCGCCGTCGGGGACCGGAGGCTCTGTGCCGCAGGCCCCTGTTGCGCCTGCGGGCCCGAACGAAGTTAACATCGACGGATTCGCCTTTGCCCCAGCGACACTGACCGTCACAGCCGGGACCACCGTCACGTGGACCAACAAGGACGAGGACCCACACACCGTCGTCGACGACGGCGGAGTGTTCCGCTCACGGGCGCTCGGCTCCGGCAGTACGTATTCGTTCACCTTCCCGACGGCGGGCACGTTCGACTACATCTGCTCCATTCACCCGTTCATGCACGGCAGCGTGGTGGTGACGCCATGAGGGACGAAATCGAACCCATGACCGATCAGTCTGCTCTTCGCGCAAGCGGCTCATCGATGAGTCGGCGCCAACTCATCAGGCACAGCGCCTGGTTCGGCGCGGCAGTTGGACTGGCCGTCGTCGGGGGCGAGGTGATCTCCCACGTTGCGGGGGCCGCCACCGCAACCGAGACCCGACCCGCGTTGCGCTTCGCTCAGGTCAGTGACAGTCACATCGGCTTCACCGGCCCCGCCAACGCCGACGTCTCCGGCTCGTTCACGCGCGCCGTCAACCAGATCAACAACCTGGGTTACACACCCGACTTCGTCATCCACACCGGCGATCTCACCCACCTGGCCACCTCCGCGCAGTTCGACCAGGTGAAGCAGATGCTGTCCGGGCTGAGCACGCCGCACGTGTTCACCGTGCCCGGCGAACACGACTCGGTGGACGACGCAGGCCAGAAGTACCGCAAGGTCTTTGGTGCGGGCACCCGCGGCGAGGGGTGGTACAGCTTCGACATCGCCGGGGTGCACGTCATCGCGTTGGTCAATACGCTCCACATGACCAAGCTCGGACACCTGGGTCAGGACCAGCTCGACTTCGTCAAGAAGGACGTGGCGCCGCTGTCGAGTGACACCCCGATCATCGTCTTCAGTCACATTCCGCTGTTCGCGATGTATCCCGACTGGGGTTGGGGTACCGACGATTCGGTACAGGCCCTCTCGTACCTGCGCAGGTTCTCGTCGGTGACCTGCCTGAACGGCCATGTGCATCAGGTCTTCTCGAAGACCGAGGGCAACGTGACGTTCTTCAGTGGCACCACGACCGCCTACCCGCTGCCGCATCCCGGCGATGGTCCCGCCCCCAAGCCGCTCACCCTGCCCGCTGGAAAGTTGCACGACGCGCTGGGAATCAGAGAGGTCGCCTACCACAAGGGTCAGCAGGCGCTGGCGCTGAAGGAAAGGACGTTGCCATGAGAGCGTTGGTGTCTCGGATGGTCATTGCCGCGAGCTTGGTCGTCAGCGGGGTCAGTCACGCCTACCTGTACGCGCATGGCTACGGCCACATTCCGGTCATCGGAACTGGCTTCCTGCTACAGGCCAGCATGTCCTTCGCCCTCGCGGTGCTGGTTCTGCTCGGTGGCCCCGAGTGGTTGGTGTGGGCCGCGGGTGTGTTGGCCATCGGCGCGCTTGGCGCATTCGCGCTATCCCGGACGGTCGGCATCGCTGGGTTCTTGGAGCTCGGTTGGGACCCCGCGCCCCACGCGCTGCTGAGTGTGGCAGCCGAAGTCGTCACCGTATTGGCCTGCGGGGGTTGGTGGTTCAGCCGGCACCGGGCGACGACCGCGCAGAACTAGGAGCTGCGGCGCAAACCTTCGACGAACGCCTGTGTCGACTCCCACGTCGGCAGCATGCCGGAGCTGCGCAGCTCGTCGAGGGTCGGCGCGGCCGCGTCGCGCTCGGACAGCGTCGGCGCCACCCCGTCGACCAGCGGCCACTCGACACCGATGGCGGGATCCGTCGGGCACACCGTGTGCTCGCGGGCCGGGGCGTATGGGGCCGAGCACAGGTACATGACCGTCGAATCATCTTCGAGCGCAAGGAAACCGTGAGCCAGCCCCTCGGAGAGGTAGACCGAACGGCGGCCGCGGTCGTCGAGCAACACCGAATCCCACCGGCCGAACGTCGGCGAGCCGACTCGGATGTCGACCACCACGTCGAACACCGAGCCGCGCACGCAGGTCACGTATTTCGCCTGGCTCGGAGGGACCTGCGCGTAGTGCAGCCCACGCAGCGTGCCTGCCGACGACACCGAACAGTTGGCCTGCGCGAAGTTGAACCGGTGGCCCGTCAGCTCGGCGAACCCACCTTCGGTGAACCACTCGAAGAAGACGCCTCTGGGGTCCGAACGCAGCGTCGGGCTGAGCTCCCACGCACCGGGCACGTCGAGTTCGCGAGCGGTCACTGGCCGCGCTCCGCATACGTCTGCTCAACGCTGTCTTTCAATGGGCGCCACCATGATTCGTTGTCCCGATACCAAGCGATGGTGTCGCGAAGGCCGTCCTCGAAGTCGGTGTGCTTGGGACCCCAACCCAGCTCGTCGCGTAGTGCGGTCGGATCTATCGCGTAACGAAGGTCGTGGCCCACCCGGTCGTTGACGTGATCGAAGTCGTCCGGCTCGCGGTCCATCAGTCGAAGCAGCGTCCGTAGCACCGAAAGATTGTCGCGCTCGCCGCCTGCCCCGATCAGGTACGTGCGACCGAACTGTCCGCCTTGGACGATGCGCCACACCGCGCTGTTGTGATCCTCGACGTGGATCCAGTCGCGCACGTTGGCACCGGCGCCGTAGAGCTTGGGCCGCCGACCCGTCAGAATGTTCGTGATCTGGCGTGGGATGAACTTCTCCACGTGCTGGTACGGCCCATAGTTGTTGGAGCAGTTGGAGATCGTCGCGCGCACGCCATAGGACCGGACCCAGGCGCGCACCAGCATGTCGGAGGCCGCCTTGGTCGACGAATACGGGCTCGACGGGTCGTACGGCGTCGCCTCGGTGAAGCGCACCGGGTCGTCGAGCGGCAGGTCGCCGTAGACCTCGTCGGTCGAGATGTGGTGCAGCCGAACCCCGTTGCGCCGCACCGCTTCGAGCACCGTGAACGTGCCAACCACGTTGGTGCGCAGAAACGGCTCGGGATCGGCCAGTGAATTGTCCACATGCGTCTCGGCGGCAAAGTGCACCACCGTGTCGGACTCCGCGACGAGCTCCGACACCAATGCCGTGTCAGTGATGTCGCCCTGAACCAGCCGGATGTCATCGGCGACGGCGGCGAGGGATTCGCGGCTGCCCGCATACGTCATCGCGTCGAGCACCGTGACCGACACCTCGGGGTGTTCACGCACCGTGCTGTGCACGAAGTTGGCGCCGATGAAGCCGGCGCCGCCGGTGACCAGCAATCGCATGCTGAAACCCTAGCGGCTAGGCCTTCAGTCCCAACGGCCCGGCCAACGCCGCCAGCGTTCCGATGAGCTTGTCCGGGCCGCCGAGCACCTGGATCGACACGTGGTCGGCACCCGCATCGAGGTGCTCGTTCAGCCGCGCGGCGACAGTCTCCGGCGTGCCGTGCGCCACCACCGCGTCGATCAGCTTGTCGCTGCCCGGCTTGGCGATGTCGCCGTCGGTGAATCCCAGCCGTTTCCAGTTGTTCAGGTAATTGCTGAGATTCAGGTAGAAGTCGACCGTCTCGCGCCCGATCGCGCGGGCCTCTTCGGCATCGGTGGTCAGCACGACCTTGTGTTCGGGCGCCAGGTACACCGCGTTGCCGATGAGCGCGTGGGCCTGCGCGGTGTGCTCCGGTGTCGTCAGATACGGGTGTGCGCCGGCACTGCGCGTGGCCGAGAGTTTCAGCACCTTGGGACCAAGCGCCGCCACGACCATGCGGCTGGTCGGCACCTTAGCGGCGTCCAGCGCATCGAGGTACTCGACGAGCACGTCGTAGGGCTTGCGGTACTCCTCGGTGTGCTCCGGATGCCCGATCCCGATGCCGAGCAGGAATCGGCCCGGGTACGCGGCCTCGACGCGGTGGTAGGCCTCCGCGACCTCGGCGGCATCGGCCGTCCAGACGTTGATGATGCCGGTGGCCACCTGCAGTGTCTCGGTGGCTTCGAGGATGGGGTCGACGTAGTTCAGGTCGCCGGCCGGGGAGCCGCCGACCCACACCGCGCCGTAGCCCAGCTTCTCGATCTCGACGGCCTGTGCGGGTTTGGGTGCGCCAAAGGTCCACACCCCGAATCGGCCGAGGTCGGGCTTGAGCCCGGATACGTCGGTCACGGAAATCCCCTTCAATGGATGTCGGTTACTGCAGACCTAGCGGTCCAGCAAGCTCGGCGAGTGCGGGTACCAGCTTGTCATTACCCGTCAACACCTGAACCGGAACATGGTCCGCGCCAGCCGCGAGATGTTCCTTCAGCCGGGCCGCGATGGCGTCGACCGTGCCATATGCGACGAACGCGTCGACCAGTGCGTCACCGCCTGGCTTGGCGATGTCCGCTTCGGTGAAGCCGAGCCGCTTCCAGTTGTTGGTGTAGTTCGCCAGGTTCAGGTAGATCTCGAGCGCCTTGCGACCGATTGCGCGGGCCTGATCAGCGTCGGTGGTCAGCACTACCTTGTGTTCCGGGGCCAGGAACGCATCGGGGCCGATGAGTTCGCGCGCCTGCGCGGTGTGCTCCGGCGTCGTCAGGTACGGGTGCGCACCCGCACTGCGCCTGGCCGACAGCTTGAGCACCTGCGGACCGAGGGCGGCGACCACCCGACGGTCCTTCGGCACGCCGTACTCGTCCAGTTTGTCCAGGTACTCGGTGAGCGCGTCGTACGGCTTCTTGTACTCCTGGTGGGCCTCGGGGTGGCCGACGCCGATGCCAAGGAGGAACCGGCCGGGATAGGCCGCCTCGATCCGGTGGAACGACTCGCTGACGGGGCCTGCCGCCGCGGTCCAGATGTTGACGATTCCGGTGGCCACCTGCAGCGTGTTGGTGGCTTCGAGTAGGGGTTCGACCCAATCGAGTTCGGCGGACGGCGATCCGCCGACCCAGATGGCGCCGTAGCCGAGCGCCTCGATGTCCTTCGCCTGCGCCGGGGTCGCCCCACGACCGAACACGCCGAACTTTCCGAGATTTGGCTTCGATGAGGGCTTGCCCGAAGAGGATGTGGTCTGCGTCATGGTTGGGTCAACCTGCCGCGCCGTCGAGACTATTCCGGTGCGATCGGGCTGAGCCGAAACCTAGTCGGCCTCGCCTGGTTCTTCCTCGGGCTTGGGGGCGACCAGCGGCAACACGACGATGAATCGGGTGTCGCCCGGGTTCGACTCGACGCGGATGTTGCCGTGGTGCTTCTGGGCGACGATGCGCCACGCCAGGTCCAGCCCGAGCCCGGTGCCCTCGCCGAACGGCTTGGTGGTGAAGAACGGCGTGAAGATGCGCTCGGCGACGTCCTTCGGGATGCCGGGTCCGTCGTCGCAGATCTCGACCTTGATCGCGTCCTCGCCGACTGCCGAAGTGCGGATGGTCAGCGTCCCCGAGCCCTTCATCGCCTGGATGGCATTGTCGATGACGTTGGTCCACACCTGATTGAGATCGCCTGGGTAGCACTGTATTTCGGGCAAGGACTTGTCCATGTCCTTCACCAGCTTGATCGGCTTGTCCTTGCCGATCTTGTCGCCGAACATCATGATGGTGCTGCGCAGGAGTTCGTGGACGTCGGCGCTCTGATACGGCGCACGATCCATCTGCGAGTACTGCTTGGCGCCTGCCAGCAGCGCCGAGATCCGGCTGCTCGCCTCGGCGATCTGATTCATCATGAGCTCGGTGTCGATGGTGTACTTCAGCCAGCCGAGGGCGCCCTGGAGCGAGGCGGAAGCGTCCGCCTCGTCGACCGACGACGAGATGCGCTCCAGCCAGTCGGTGTCCAGGCCGGCCTCGACGAACGTCGGCGCGTAATCCCATGCGCCCAAGATCCCGTGGTCTTCGAGCCAGTCACCGATCGTGTCCTCGCGGTCGGACGCCTCGAGTGCGGTGAGTTCCTGGGCCTTCGACTTGGCGACCTGCTCGGCCACCTCTTCCTGAAAGGTGACCAGCACCCGCAGGCCTTCGGGGCTGAACTTGCCGTCGGCGAGCATCGCCAACTTGTGACGCATCCCCGCGATCTTCTCGCGCAGATCGGACACGGCGCGAGCGGCGGCCGCAGCCGGGTTGTTGAGCTGATGGGTCAGGCCCGCCGACAGCTGCCCGAGGGCCAGCAGCTTCTCGCGCTGGTCGATGATCTGGCGCTGCCGCAGTCCGCCGACCTTGAGCCCTTCGAGCAGATGCACCGCCATCGGGAGTTCGGCCCTGACGAAGTCGCCGAAGGCCGCAGCATCGAGCACGAAGAACTTCGACGGCTTGGTGACGCGTACGGACGATTCGTAGACCTGTGGCACGCCGTCGACGAACGCGCTCCACGCCCCGCAGTACACGCCGCGCTGCGACGTCCGATTGGTCTCGATGTCCGCGCCGCCGGAGCGCTTCGACATCACCAGTTCACCTTCGATGAGCACGTAAAAGCACGTCGCTGCTTCGCCCTCTATGCAGATCGGTCCAGGCTCGAAGCGGGCGACGTGCCCGTTCTCGCAGAGATTCTGCAGTTGCCGGTCGTCGAGCTTCTCGAACAGGAACAGCGTCCGGAGTTCGTCGGGCAGACAGGTCTCACCCATGAAATTCCTCTCTAGGCCACGCCGGCGGTGCCGGCAATCATGCTTCAGCCAGGTAGCGGTGCACCAACATCACGGCCATCGACCCTTCGCCGACGGCGGCAGCCACCCGCTTGGCAGACTCGGCACGCACGTCTCCTGCAACAAACACACCGGGCACACTTGTTTCCAGATGATGCGGCGGTCGGTCCCGATTCCAGCCGCAGACGTCCTTGAGATCCGGACCCGCGAGGATGAACCCGTGGTCGTCGAGGGCCAGCTCGCCGTCGAGCCAATCGGTCCGCGGGGTCGCGCCGATGAAACAACACATGCGCCCGCAATCCACCTTCTCGCGTTCCCCGGTGCGCCGGTTCTCCAGCCACAGGCCCGAGAGGTGGCCGTCCTCGCCGCAGGTGTCCACGACTTCGGTGCACGTCCTGACGTGGATCTTCGGGTTCTGCACGAGCTGCTGGATCAGGTAGTGCGACATCGACGCCTCAAGCGACGGACCGCGCACCAACAGCGTTACCGAGTTCGCCTCCTTCGACATGAACATCGCGGCCTGGCCTGCCGAGTTGGCACCTCCGACGATGTAGACGTCCTCGCCCCTGCACTCCGAGGCCTGTGACACCGAGGCCCCGTAGTAGACGCCGCGATCGGTGTAGTCACATCCGTCCGGGTCGTCGGGGTTCTGCCAGCAGCCGTTGACCCGAAGAGCCCGGTACTCGACCCCGGTCGCCAGGATCACCGAGCGCGCCCCGATGGTGCTGCCGTCCTCGAATTGGATGGTCGGCGCCGAATCGCCGACGTGCAGTTTGACCACCTGCCGCGTGGTGATGACCTCGGCGCCGAAGCGCTCGGCCTGCCTGCGGGCGGAGGTGGTCAGCACGGCACCCGAGACGCCGTTCTCGAAGCCGAGGTAGTTCTCGATTCTGGAACTGCGGCCCGCCTGCCCGCCGGTCGTGGTGCGTTCGATGAGCACGGTCTCGAGCCCCTCGGATGCGCCGTAAACCGCGGCCGCCAGGCCGGCCGGACCACCGCCGATGACTGCGAGGTCGTACATCTGCAGCGACGGCTCCGTGGAGAGCCCGAGCATCGAGGCGAGGTCGCCATTGCTCGGTTCGACGAGTGACTCGCCCTTTTCGGTGATTACGACCGGCAGCTGAAGGCCGTCGAGTCCCGCGGCGTCGAGCAGCTGCCTGCCCTTCGGCTCGTCGGCCATGAACGAGCGGAAGGAGTGTTGGTTGCGGGCCAGGAACTGGCGCACCTCCCACGACCGCGGGTTCCAGCGGTGGCCGATCACCTTCGTATACGGAATGGCCCGGTCGCCGGTGGCGTGCCATTCCTCGAGCAGCTCGTCGATGACGGGATAGAGCTTCTCCTCGGGCGGATCCCACGGCTTCTGCAGGTATTTGTCCAGGTCGACGACGTTGATGGCATCGATGGCGGCGTGGACGTCGGCGTAGGCCGTCAGCAGCACCCGACGCGCGAGCGGGAAGATGTCCATCGCCAATTCGAGGAACTCGATGCCGCTCATCTGGGGCATCCGGTAGTCGGCGACGAACACGGCGACGGTCTCACCCCGGAGCTTGAGCTCCTTGATTGCCGCCAGCGCGTCGGGTCCCGATTCGGCGCGGACGATGCGGTACCGCTCGCCGTAGTGGCGGCGAAGGTCGCGCGCGACGGCACGCGAGACTGCGGGGTCGTCGTCGACGGTCAGAATTGCGGGTTTACGCGGTTCGGGCGCAGGTCCAGTCATCGCTCGTAATTATGCGCCGCCCGTCCAGCCGATATCAGGTCAGGAGGTGCGCTTCGAGCGAACGCGGCGACTCGTAGACTTCTGGTCGTGACCGACCTGGAATTTGCGGACTCGATTCTCGTCGCGCGCGCTCCCGACGAAATGTACGAAATGGTGTCCGACGTCACCCGGATGGGGGAGTGGAGTCCCGTATGCCGGGCCTGTTGGTGGGACGAAGGTGATGGCCCGTACGTAGGCGCCTGGTTCACCGGCCGCAACGAAACCGCCGAGCGGACGTGGGAGACCCGAAGCCAGGTGGTGACTGCCCTTCCAGGGCGTGAGTTCGCGTGGGAGGTCAACGACGGCCGGGTCCGTTGGGGCTACAGGTTCGACGCCGAGTGTGGCGGCACCCGGCTGACGGAGTTCTGGGCGTTCCTGCCTGCCGGCATCGCCTGGTTTCACGAACGGTACGAGGCCCAGGCCGAGGCCGAGATCGCCCAACGAAGCGACGCGGCCAGACGCGGCATCCCCGATACGCTCGCGGCGATCAAAGACGCCGCCGAAGCAGGCTGAACGGTTCGCCCGCGACCCATCCCAGGGTCAGTCCGCAGCGATTTTGGGGAGGGCTGCCAAGCGGGTACTATTGACCAACGGTGCGGTTTCCGCGCCGGCTCTTGCGTGCCCTGTCTTGGAATTACTGGAATTTCCTGCCACCGGCTCACGTTTTGAAGTCGGGGTTTCAGCTGCACCACGGGGCACGACCCTCACCGCTCGACAGTGGTGACGTGCGCCACGAATCAGGACAACGGAGGACATGGCCAAGAAAGACGGTGCCATCGAGGTCGAGGGCCGGGTGGTCGAACCCCTGCCCAATGCGATGTTTCGCATTGAGCTGGAGAACGGACACAAGGTGCTCGCGCACATCAGCGGCAAGATGCGGCAGCACTACATCCGCATTCTGCCCGAGGACCGCGTCGTAGTGGAGCTTTCGCCTTACGACCTGACCCGGGGCCGCATCGTTTACCGCTACAAGTAACTACTTCCAGAACAGGATCGAACAGCCGTGAAGGTGAACCCGAGCGTCAAGCCGATCTGCGACAAGTGCAGGGTGATCCGCCGGCATGGGCGGGTCATGGTGATCTGCTCCGATCCGCGCCACAAGCAGAGACAAGGCTGAGCCAGGGGCTTCCGCCAGTACCTGACGGAAGCCCCTACACAACTGAATGCAGACCTCCCAGTACCAGTGAGCAGCAGGCGCGCCAGCGCCAAAAAGACGTTTCAGCCGCCGCTCATACACGCCCGGCACGGAGGCCGGGCCCCGGTGAGTCCTTAGAGGCTGGCGGGAACGGACTGGGATAAGACCTCCGCATAGAAAAGGAAACACTGCCTGATGGCACGTCTCATGGGCGTTGACCTCCCGCGCGACAAGCGCATGGAGATCGCGCTGACCTATATCTACGGCATCGGCCGTACCCGCTCCCAGGAGATTCTCGCCGGTACCGGCATCGATCGGGATCTGCGCACCAAGGACCTCACCGACGACCAGGTGAGCCAGCTGCGCGAATACATCGAGGGCAACCTCAAGGTGGAGGGTGATCTGCGCCGCGAGGTGCAGGCCGACATCCGCCGCAAGATCGAGATCGGCTGCTACCAGGGCCTGCGGCACCGCCGCGGCCTGCCGGTGCGTGGCCAGCGCACGAAGACCAACGCGCGCACCCGCAAGGGTCCCAAGCGCACCATCGCCGGCAAGAAGAAGGTCAGGTAACCCCGGATGGCACAAGCAAAGAAGGGTGGCGCTGCTCCCAAGAAGGGGCAGAAGACCCGCCGCAAGGAAAAGAAGAACGTTCCGCACGGGGCCGCTCACATCAAGAGCACCTTCAACAACACGATCGTGTCGATCACCGATCCGCAGGGCAACGTCATCGCATGGGCGTCGTCCGGCCACGTCGGCTTCAAGGGTTCGCGCAAGTCGACTCCGTTCGCCGCGCAGTTGGCTGCCGAGAACGCTGCCCGCAAGGCGCAGGAGCACGGCGTCAAGAAGGTCGACGTCTTCGTGAAGGGTCCGGGCTCGGGCCGCGAGACCGCGATCCGTTCGCTGCAGGCTGCCGGCCTCGAGGTTGGCGCCATTTCCGACGTCACGCCGCAGCCGCACAACGGCTGCCGTCCGCCCAAGCGGCGCCGGGTCTAGAGGAGATAGAGAAAAATGGC
Source organism: Mycobacterium sp. (assembly GCA_025966225.1). GTDB lineage: Bacteria > Actinomycetota > Actinomycetes > Mycobacteriales > Mycobacteriaceae > Mycobacterium. The sequence goes on from JAOPVI010000385.1 coordinate 16,253, forward strand.
TCGTTACACCGGACCCGTCACCCGCAAGTCGCGCCGCCTCGGCGTCGACCTCGTCGGTGGCGACCAAGCATTCGAGAAGCGCCCCTACCCGCCCGGCCAGCACGGCCGCGCGCGGATCAAGGAGAGCGAATACCGCGACCAGTTGCAGGAGAAGCAGAAGGCCCGCTTCACCTACGGCGTCATGGAGAAGCAGTTCCGTCGCTACTACGAAGAGGCCAACCGCGTCTCGGGCAAGACGGGCGAGAACCTGCTGCAGATCCTCGAGAGTCGGCTCGACAACGTCGTGTACCGCGCCGGGCTTGCCCGCACGCGTCGCATGTCACGTCAGCTGGTCAGCCACGGCCACTTCACCGTCAACGGCGTGAAGGTCGACATCCCCAGCTACCGCGTCTCGCAGTACGACATCATCGACGTGCGCGACACGTCGCTGAACACCGTGCCGTTCATCATCGCGCGCGAGCTCGCTGGTGACCGGCCCGTCCCGGCGTGGCTTCAGGTCGTGGGGGAGCGTCAGCGCATCCTCATTCACCAGCTGCCCGTGCGGGCCCAGATCGACGTGCCGCTCTCCGAGCAGCTCATCGTCGAGTTCTACTCGAAGTAACGAGAATCCTGCCGCTGCGACTTGCGGCGGCAGGCTTCTGGAGCCGCCCCGGCGGCGACCAGGAAAAAAAGACCGGCATCAAATAGCGGATGTCGAGAAGGAGATAGAGAAACAACATGCTGATCTCTCAGCGCCCCACCCTGTCCGAAGAGTCGCTCGCCGAGAACCGCTCCAAGTTCGTCATCGAGCCGTTGGAGCCGGGATTCGGTTACACCCTTGGCAACTCGCTTCGGCGCACGCTGCTGTCGTCCATCCCGGGCGCCGCAGTCACCAGCATCCGCATCGACGGCGTGCTGCACGAGTTCACCACCGTTCCCGGGGTGAAGGAAGACGTCACCGACATCATCCTGAACCTCAAGGGCCTGGTCGTTTCCTCCGAGGAGGACGAGCCCGTCACCATGTACCTGCGCAAGCAGGGTCCCGGTGCGGTCACCGCCGGTGACATCGTCCCGCCTGCCGGTGTGACGGTGCACAACCCCGACATGCACATCGCGACGCTGAACGACAAGGGCAAGCTCGAGGTCGAACTCGTCGTCGAGCGTGGTCGTGGTTATGTCCCGGCCGTGCAGAACAAGGCCTCGGGCGCCGAAATCGGCCGCATCCCAGTCGATTCCATCTACTCGCCGGTGCTGAAGGTCACCTACAAGGTGGAGGCCACCCGCGTCGAGCAGCGCACCGACTTCGACAAGCTGATCCTCGACGTCGAGACCAAGAATTCGATCACCCCGCGTGACGCGCTGGCGTCGGCCGGTAAGACGCTCGTCGAATTGTTCGGTCTGGCACGGGAACTCAACGTCGAGGCGGAAGGCATCGAGATCGGGCCGTCGCCCGCCGAGGCCGACCACATCGCGTCGTTCGCACTGCCCATCGACGACCTCGAGTTGACGGTGCGTTCGTACAACTGCCTCAAGCGCGAGGGCGTGCACACGGTGGGCGAGCTCGTCTCGCGTACCGAGTCCGACCTGCTGGACATCCGCAACTTCGGCCAGAAGTCCATCGACGAGGTGAAGATCAAGCTGCACCAGCTGGGTCTGTCGCTCAAGGACAGCCCGGCCACGTTCGACCCGTCCGAGGTCGCCGGTTACGACGTCGCCACCGGCACCTGGAACAGTGACGCCAGCTACGACCTGGACACCGACCAGGACTTCGCCGAAACCGAACAGCTCTAACAAATCCGTCCCGGTCCTACCTGATACGGGGATCGGCCACATTAGGAGATAGTCGCAATGCCCAAGCCCACCAAGGGCCCCCGCCTCGGCGGGTCGTCCTCGCACCAGAAGGCGCTGCTGGCCAACCTCGCCACGTCGCTTTTCGAGCACGGCCGGATCAAGACCACCGAGCCCAAGGCGCGGGCGCTGCGGCCCTACGCAGAGAAGCTCATCACCCACGCCAAGAAGGGCTCGCTGCACAACCGGCGTGAGGTGATGAAGAAGATCCGCGACAAGGACGTCGTGCACGTTCTGTTCGCCGAGATCGGTCCATTCTTCGCCGACCGTGAGGGCGGCTACACCCGCATCATCAAGGTGGAGGCGCGCAAGGGCGACAACGCCCCGATGGCCGTCATCGAACTGGTTCGGGAGAAGACGGTGACGTCTGAAGCCGACCGGGCCCGCAAGGCGCCGAAGGCTGCCAAGGCCGCTCCGGTGGTCGAGGAGGCTCCCGCCGAGGAGACCGTCGACGAGGTCGAGGCCGAGGAGCCAACGACCGTCGACGAGGTCGAGGCTGAGGACGAGGGCATCGCAGACGCCCAGACGGCCGAGGCCGAGGTCGACGCCGACGCGCCAGCCGACGCGGACGACAAGGCCGACGACGCCAAGTCCTAACGAAGCAATGAACGACGTGCCCGCCATCGAATCCGATGGCGGGCATGTTCGTCTTAGGCTCGACATCGCTTACGACGGAACGGAATTCGCGGGCTGGGCGACACAGCTCGGGCAACGCACCGTGGCCGGCGTGCTTGAGGAGGCCCTGTCGACCGTGTTCCGTGGGCCGGTGCAGGTCCGGGCCGCCGGACGCACCGACGCCGGGGTGCACGCGGCCGGTCAGGTCGCGCACGTCGACGTGCCGGTCGCCGCGCTCGAGCATGCTCGGCCGCGACACCCCCGGCCCGGTGACACAGAATCCGATGTCGCCGCCGGGGCGGCTCCGGAATCTGATGTCGCCGCCGGGGCGGCTCCGGAATTCCTCGCCCTCGTGCGGCGCCTTGGCAAGTTCCTGCCCGCCGACGTCCGGGTGCTCGACATCGTGCGTGCCCCTGACGGTTTCGACGCGCGCTTCTCCGCGCTGCGCAGGCACTACGAGTACCGGTTGTCGACCGCGCCGTACGGCGTCGAACCGGACCTGGCCCGATACGTCACGCCGTGGATGCGGCCGCTGGATCTCGAGGCCATGGTCGAGGCCTCGCGACACCTGGTTGGGCTGCACGACTTCGCCGCGTTCTGTCGACACCGCGACGGCGCCACCACGATTCGGGATCTGCAACGGTTGGACTGGACGCGCGACGGAGCCCGCATCATCGCCCACGTCACCGCCGACGCGTTCTGCTGGTCGATGGTGCGCTCGCTGGTCGGTGCGCTACTTGCCGTGGGGGAGGGCCGCCGCGAACCAGCTTGGTGCGCGACGCTTCTCACGGCTGCGGGGCGGTCCAGCGAGTTCGCCGCTGCGCCCGCCAGAGGCCTGAGCCTGGTTCACGTGGACTACCCGGCCGACGACCAGCTTCTGGCGCGGACCGAGGTGACCCGCGACGTGCGGCGCATCGACCCACCGCCGAAACTGCGGGGAGATCACGAAATCGGCCGCTGATTCGGCGAGCTGGCAGCAGTTTCGACGAAGTGACGTTTAGATCCGGCCCGCGACGAAATCGGCGGCCTGGTTGACCATGCCCGCGTTGATATACGCCTTTGCGAGGTGATCCGACCAGTTGTTCTCCCACGTGTTCGGGTCGGCCGGATTGCAGATCGGGTCCGCGCCGTGGCACAGCTCGATGGTGCGCTCGGCGTAGACGCCGTTGAAGTTCGTGATGGGCCCTGCCCATGCACTGCCGTTGCCGAACAGCGCGACGGCCGCGATGTGCTGCTCGGCCTCCGGGGGCAGGGGATTGTCGAAGCCGAAGAACCCGAACGGGACGGCCAGCACCACGTCGGTCACGGCCGCTCCCAACGAGTATCCGCCGAGCACGATCCGGGTGTTGGGGCAGTTGGCGATGGTGTTCTGGACGTGCTGGCTCATGTCGTTGGCGCCTACGTCGATTTGGTTGTCGGCGGGGTACTGCACCGCGTACATGGAAATGTTCTTTTTGGACTTACCCCGCAGCGCGCTGATGAACGCGTTGCCGATCTGCCCTGGGCCTGCCGGTTCCAGCCGGCCGCGCGCGAACACCACCTCGACGTCGGAACACGCCGCCGACGCTGATGGAATACCGCTTCCGGTGATGGCGGGCGCGACGAGCAGGGCACCCGCGGTGAGCGCCGTGGCAGATGCGGCAACTATGGCTTTGACGAGACGGTTCACCAGCTGGATGCTAGCTGAACGTATGACGTGAGTGTGGGTCGATCAATCCAGTTCGTTACAGCAGCCCGGCGATGAAGTTTGCAGCCGTGTTGGTCTGCCCACCCGCATACGCGCTGTGCGCGGGAACGCTCTCACCGTCGGTCTGGCAAACGGGGTCGCCGCCGTTGCACAGGTCGATCGAGCGTCCACCCCACACCGGGCTCGAGGTCAGCGGTAGACCCAGTTTGGCCGACGGGTTTCCGAACGCGGCGACCCCTGCGACGAAGTCGGGCGCATTGGGCGGCAGCGGGTTGTCGAACCCGAGCGACGGGAAGGGCACTGCGGCGATGACGTCCGTCACTGCTGCGCCTTGCGAGTAGCCACCGAGCACCAGCCTGGTGTTGGGGCAGGCGCCCATCATGTACTGGACGTGCGCGCTGGCGTCGTTTGCGCCGTTGGCGGCCGCCATGAAGTCGTAGGAGGCGGGATAGTTCACCGCGTAGGTACCGACCGAGCGTCCGCCGACCTTGCCACGCAGTTGGTCCACGAACGCTCCGCCGACCTTTCCGAGGCCTGCGGGCTCCGAGGTGCCGCGGGCGAATATCACCTCGATGTCGGGGCAATCAGCCGAAGCGGTACCCAACCCGCCGACGGCAGTCGGCGACACTACGGGGAGGAGCAGGGCGGCGGAGGCAGTCAGCGCGGCGGTTGCAGTGGCAACGGCGAAGCGGCGCACTCGTCTGAACGTCACGCCAAATGATAACGCGAGATCGGCTAAACGAATCCAGCAACGTAGCTGGCGGCCTGTTGTGGGTAACCCTTCGTCACGTAATCACTGTGTGCGAAGGGATTGCGGCCGCGCGAGCAGATCGGGTCACCGTCGGTGCACAGGTCGATGGCGCGGTTGCCGAAGACCGAGCCGGTGAGCGGATTGCTGAACTTCGTCGCGGGGTTGCCGAAGGCTGCGACGGCCGCAATGGAGGGCACCAAACCGCTGTCCAGCGCCGGCGCCGAGCCGATCTCGCCGATCTTGTTGCCCAACGGTGGAATGCCTGCCAGCATGTCGACCACCGCGGCACCTTGGGAGTAGCCGCCGAGCACGATGCGGGTCGACGGGCACTGCGCCACCATGGCGGCGATGTGCGCGGCCGCGTCGTTGGCGCCTTGGGCGGCGTCAAGGAAGTCGTAGCTCGCCGGGTAATTCACCGCGTACGTGTCGACGGTGCGGCCGCCGACCAGCGGACGTAGGGCGTCGGTGAACGCGTCGCCGACGCGACCCATCGCCGGAGCGTCGTTGGTGCCGCGCGCGAAGATCACCTGGATGTCGGGGCAAGGGCCTTCGGCAACCGCGGGAGCGGCGGTGAGCACCGTCGAAGTGCACGCGAGTGCCGACGCGATCGCGCCCAGCCGGGCCATCGATTTCAGCAATGTCACGTTGGCATCTTCACATATGAAGGTCAGCTACGACGAACCGTTGGCTCGGAGTAGGCGCCCGCCGCGGGTGCTTCCGGCCAGCTGGCCTGGACCACCTTCTCGGTGCGGTCACCCTGCCGAGCCAGCGCAAGGCCAGCAAGCACCACCGCGCCGCCAATGGCCTGCACGGGCGTCATTGCCTCCCCGAGCAGAGCCCACGCAGCCAGCACCGCGAACAGCACTTCGGCCAGCCCAACGAGCGAGGCAAACCGCGGCCGTAGCCGAGCGATGCCCATGATGCCGAGGGTGTACGCAATCGCCGTCGGCACCAGCGCCAACGCGATGACCGGGACGATCCACGACACCGTCCAACCCGCGATGACGGCATCATTGGATCTGAACGTCAGCGGCATCAGGCCCGAAAGCCCGAGTAGGGCCACCGTGACCGCTCCAACGACTAGCCCGCCAGCGGCCAGCGTGATGGAGTTCAGGCCGGTGCCGTCCGCGGTGACCTCGTCGGACATCATGAAGTAGCACGCCGCGCAGACGGCTGCGGCCAACCCCCAGCCGACGCCGGCGATGTTCATGTGAGCGCCGGCAAATCCACCGCCTTGAAAGACGCCGAGCACCAACATGATTCCGGCGACGGCCAGGGCGACGCCGGCGAGCGTCAGGCTGCTGGGACGACGACGGGTGGACGCCCACAGCCAGCCGACGACGAGCACGGGTGCGGTGTATTCGAGCAGCAGTGCGACGCCGACGGAGAGGTGCTCGACGGCGTTGTAGTAACAGAGCTGTGCGCCTGCGATCGGGACGAGCCCGTAGGCCACCACGGTCTTCCAGTGCTGCATCGCCTCGCGCAGCCAATCGCGCTTGACCACCGTGGCGAACATCGCCATTGCGAGCGCGCCACCCGCCAGTCGGGCGGTGACGGCGGCGGTCGGGCTCCAGCCCGCTTCCATGAGTGACTTGGCCAACGGGCCGGACATGCCGAACGTGAAGGCTGAGGCGACCGCGCAGACAAGGCCGAGCCGGAAGTGGTCCACGGTGGCGTTGCGTGGATCCGTTTGCGCGGTCATGTGGCACCTCCAGCCGTGTAATGAGTAAAATCAATGTCGGTCATGACGCTACGGGCGAAGGGAGTCATGAGTCAAATGATTTTTACTTATGACACGGAGCTCACCTTGCGGGCCGCATGTGTGCTGATCAACACCGACCGCGTCGACGGCGAGCGGCTCGGCGACACGCCAGCGCTAGACCAGTACCTCGACGGCTTCGGCTGGACGGGGCGACGTGACAGGGACGCGGCCGAACTGGAGTCCGTGCACCGGCTACGGGACCGGCTGGGCCGGATCTGGGCCGTCGCGCACGACGAGGAACGCGCCGTCGGTCAGGTCAACGCGCTACTCAGCGATACCAGAGCGGCGCCCTGGTTGACCCGACATCCGGAGATGCCCGAATGGCACCTGCACCTGGCGTCGATCCACGACCCGCTGTGGCAGCGCATGGGTGCCGAGATGGCGATGGCACTTGCCGACCTCATCCGTGCGGGTGAGTTGCGTCGGCTCAAGCGCTGCGCCGCGCCGGACTGCGAGGCCGTGCTGATCGACCTGTCGCGCAACCGATCCGGCAAGTTCTGCGACACCGGAAACTGTGGCAACCGGCAGCACGTCGCGGCCTATCGGGAGCGGCGTTCGGCGCACGGTGGCCGACCGGCATCACGGCATGTAGTAGCCCCGGATCCGGTGAAATCTGCTGCGGCCCAGCACCGCATTCGCCGCCTCGAGACCTGACATCGTCGCCGCCTCGATACACCCGGCGTTCATCCCGGAATCGGTCCAGTCACCCGCCAACGTCAAGTTGTCGTAACCACTTTCGTCGGGTCGTAGGCGATAGCGCTCTGTTCCAGGGACCGACTGCACGTATCGATCAGAGGGGTCGACGTTGACGCTCACGTGCTGGGTTGTCAATGCCGGCTGGCCTTCTAATCCATTGACGCCGCTGAGCAGATGCCACGCGAACCCGTGGTCGGTGACTGCACCGGGGAAGTAGGGCGCGAGGTGACGATCGACGTATGAGGTCGCTTCCCGGTGCACGACCTGTTCGTACCTGCGTGCATAGCCTGCGCCGACCTCTTCGGTCGGCCACTGCGCGTTGAGTGTTCCGCAGAAATATGCGACCGTGCCCGGTCTATCGTCGTCGGGCCAATCCTCGGTCCACAGCGTCTGCGGCATCGAAGCCCACGTCTCGAACGGTCGGAGATAGGCACTGATGGTCACACCCGGCTCGTGCCAACCCAACGTTGGTTCGTCCGGCCGGAGCCAGAGTTGAAACGCCTGCGTCGCCACGGTGCGGATGTGCGTCGTCATCTCGCGCCATTCAGGGCGAGCGCTGATCAGTTCCTTGGCGACGATCGGGAGCATGCCCACCGACACCGCGAGCACGACGTGGTCGAAGTCGACGCCGCGGCGCAGTTGTCGAAGCTCGGCGTCCGCGCGTTCCGCCCAGTGCGTTTCCAGGGCGGCCCAACCATCGGGCGGGCGTGTGGCGTCCACGGCCAGCTGTTCCACGAGCGGCTGGCTGGGGAAGACGGGCAGTCCGCGCACGGTCGTCAGCGGGTCGTAGCGGTCGACGCCCTCCGCCAGCCTGACCTGGCGGGCCACGGTGATCGTGTCGATGTCCTGGCCCCCCGCGTCGGGGTGCAGCGCGTCGAGCCGATGGAAGAATTCGAACTCGACACCGCGCTGGCGCAGCACTTGGTACACCGGGGCGATGATCACGTCGCCCATGCCGGCCGTCATCTTCCAGAAGATCGCGCCCTTGTACTGAAACAGCACGAGGCCGGTCAGGAACACGGCGAGCCCTGCGCCGAACGATGGCCGTTCCGGGTCGCCGTCCAGGTAACCGAACACCAAGTCGTAGAGGCCGCGCACCAACGCGAAGTCGAGGACGTCCGGATGGGCTCCGTGACGTTGGATCCAATCACCGAAGTCTTCGTCGTTGATGGCCCGGAAGCCTCGCGGATCGGTCACGAGGTTGTCGGAGAGAATCCCGCGAATCACGGCGGTCATCAGCGACAGCAGCAGCCACGATCGTTTGTGGTCCGGTCGACGTTCGCAGTCCAGTACCTCGCGAACCGCGTCAAGTGCTCGCGCCATCGCATCGGGGGCCGTCCCGCGCGGAACCTGCGAGTCCGCGATCGACGTCAGCGCGGCGAGCACCGCGTACCCGATGGCATCGAGGGCGCGGTGGTGGGGGGAAGGGGGATCGGGGGAGGTGGACAACGCCAACCCGACGGGTATCGCGTCACGTATTGATTCGGCGAAGTCACGGACGAGTCTGATTGCGCGCGCGGTGAACTCGACGACGGTCTGTTCTCGACCCGTGCTGTCGGGCTCACCGGGAAGCCCCTCGTTGCGGGTGAACGTCCCAAGCCACATCAGCCATTCGTTGCCCAGCTGATCGGCCAACCCGAGGTTGTCGCCGGGAATCAGGGCCTCGTCCCACGTCTGGATTGGCGCCGACGGATCCGTCGCGGCCCGGTCCAGCTCGGCATAACTCTCGCGCAGCAACCCGAAGGCGTTCTCGTAAGAGCCCAGCCAGATGTGAAGCCCGTGCTCCTCGATCCGTCCGTTCGGGCCGCGGCTGGACGCGCCCTTGCCGCCGAGTCGCCAGCCGCGTTGGTAGACGGTGATCGAGTCGAAGCGATCATGCCAACCCGGTTCACTCAGCCGCCAGGCCGCACTCAACCCGGCCATGCCGCCGCCGAGAATGACGACTTTGCCGCCCGGTCGCTTCACCCGAGTAGCGCCCGGGCGCGGGCGAGTTCGGGCCAGCCGCCATCCGACGGGAGGCGGTCTGCCGCATCGACGAGCGCTTGCCGTGCGGCCGTCCCGCGAAGCTCGAAATCGTCTATCGCAGAGCGTAACTCGAAGATATGAGCCCGCTGTCGGCGCGCGGTTTGGATCGCCGATGCTAGGTCGGCCACTCGGGCTTCGGTGTCCTCGGAGGTGTGGGCGCGAAGTCGCAGTAGCTCGGCCTGATAGAACAGCGCACCAGTCTCCTCGGCCAGCTGCAGCGCGATCGCCACCCGTTCGCGGGCCTCGTCGAGTTGTCCGGCTGCGATGAGCAGCCGCGCCAGCACGCCGTCGTAGAAGTTGACGAACAGCTTGGCCTCGAGCGCTCGCCAGGCGTCGACCAACATGGTCATCGTGGCGATATGGGCCTGCAACTCGGCCGGTTCGACGTGCTCGCGTGCGATCGAGGCCAGCGCGGCCGCGGCGGCCTGCTCGGTGGCAGCGATGAAGGCGAACGAGTCGAACTGGTGGTCCGCAGCCAGCGCGGCCAGTTCGGCGATGGTCGTCGAGGCGGCGTCGAGTTGACCGGCCTCTAGCCGCATCCATACCTCGTAGCACTGGGAGTACGCGTGGCTGAACGGGCCTTGGGGGAAGTTCAGTTCCGCGGCCCGTCGGCGCGCCTCGGCGAACTCTGCCTCTGCTCCGTGGAAGTCACCTTGGGCGACTCGCGCGAGCGCCAGATGGGTGTGAGTCGACGCGATCGGTTCATTGGGTACGAACCACAGGGCATCCAGGACGTCGAGGTCGACGTCCGACAGCACGTCGGCGGAATCCTCGAGGAAGGCCCGCGCGGAAGCGAACTCACCCTGGTACCAGGCCACCATGCCGAATCCCGCCTGAGTATATGGCTGAAACCACTGCCCGACTTCGTTGAGGATTCCGCCCACCGAATGCGACATCTCCACCGCACGGTGGATGTCGCCGCGCGGAAGGTAGTACGCCCACAGGGCCGTCAGCGAGGCGAACAAATCGGCGGGCGGGAGGTCGGCTCCGCCAAGTTCCACGCATCGTTCGAAGTCGGCGGCCGCCTGCGAACTTGCCGTGCCCTCGGCCGCCGAGGCGAGGAAGCCGCGCCGCAGCCGCAGCTTGACCTCGGTACGGCTCCGAGCCGGGCCAGGAGGCTGACGCTCGACTTGTGCCAGCGCGTTGGTCAGATTTCGGCGGGACTCGTCTAGGGCGCCACGGCGCCGCGCGTCGGCCGCTGCCAATTGGTACGCCATCGCTGCCCCGTCGACCCGATCGGCCAGATCGTAGTGAAAGGCCACGAGTCGCCAGTCCGATGCGTCGTCGCCCGAACTGCCCACCAGTGCGTCGGCCACTTCGGCGTGCAGCGCGCGGCGCACGCTCGGCGGCGGCAGTTCATAGGCGACTTCCCGTAACAGCTCGTGCCGAAAGCGCCAGTGGTCCCGCCCCGACGGCTCGAAGACCAGCGCACTCTCGAGCTTGCGGATGGCGTCGTCGAATTCGTGGTCGGGCAGTTTGACGATCGAGGACAACAACTTCCGGTCGAACTCTCGGCCGATGGTGGCGGCCGCCTGCACGACGGGAATCGCATTGTCGCTGGCCCGTAGTCTGGCGAACAGCGCCTCGTACAGGGTGTCGGGCACACTCTGCCAGCGCGCCGCATCGCTGGGCTGTTCCCGGATCTTGGTGACGATCTCCTCGATGTAGAGCGGCACTCCGTCGCAACGCCGAGCTATGTCCGCACGTTGTGTCGCCGACAACTTCGGGTCGAGGGCCGCGACGAGATGTCGGGTCTCTTCGGCCGTGAACGGTGCCAGCTCGAACCGGCTGATGTTGGGCACGGTGGGGATCGAGTCCGAGTCGCGACTGGTCAGCACCATCAGCAGACGCGCGGAGTTCGCGTTCAGCAATGCGGTGACGACGTCGATGGTCGACGCATCGAACCACTGCAGGTCTTCGACCAGCATTATGCCGGCACCGTCGCCGAAACAACTGAGCAGATAGTTCGCGATGGCCTCGACGATCTGCTCGTACAGCTTCTGGCCCTGCGCGGGCACCGGGGTATAGCCGTGCTCAGCGGCGAGCCCGAGCACCGGCGCCAGAAGGGGTATCGCCGTGTCGGGGTCGAGGCCACGAGCTTCTACCTCTGCTCGGAGCAACCGAACGCGCTCTACCTTCTCGGTGACCCGGTCTATTCCGCACCGACTCTCCAGCAGACTCCGAATCGGATGCAAACCCGCCTCGGTGTGGAACACCGATCCGATCAGGGCCAAGACCGGTAGGCCGGACTCGACGGCGAAGTCCGCTGCTGCGGTGGCGAGTCGGCTCTTGCCCATCCCGGGCTCACCGAAGAAGGCGACGCCCTGCGTTTCCAGGGTGCCCCCCACGGCTCGGGTCCAGTTGTCCCTCAAGCACTGCAATTCCTCGTTGCGGCCGACGAGTGGTCCGCGCTGAGCCCTGGCCGGTGTGCTGCGTTCGCCGATCACCAGGTAGTGCTCGATGGGGCCTTCGATCCCCTTGACCGTTTGGGCGGGTTGAGCCTCCAGTTCGAAGTGGCCGCGCACCAGCCGTTCGATCGCACCCGAGACGACCACCGTTCCAGGTGGCGCAAGACCGGACACGCGGGCCGCGAGATTGGCACCAAGCCCATAGACGTCGTTTTCGGTGGTGTCGAGATAGACGAGTCCGCGATGCACACCGACACGTACGGAGATTTCGAAGCCGAAGCGCTCACGGGCCTGTTCGCTCAGCTTGGCGACTTCGCGGGTGATGTCGAGGCCGGCCCGCACCGCCCGGTGGACGTCGTTGGCATGGGCGCGTGGGTGTCCGAACACGGCCAGTAGGCCGTCGCCCTTCGTCGAGAAGATGTGCCCCTCGTAACGATCCGCGATCTCCGTCACCTGATGCCGGTACCGCCCGATCACGGTGAAGTACGTCTCGGGTTCGATGCGTGTGGATAGAGCTGTCGAGTCCACCACATCGGCGAACATGATTGTCAGCCTTCGGAGTTCGTTGCGTCCGGCCCGCGCGGCCAGCACGTCTTCGGCTTCCGGGTTGTCGCGGTCGACGGCCAGGACTTTCGCGGCGAGCTTCTTCGCCGTCGCCGCATCGCCGCGATTGAGGGCATGAACTGCCCGATCGAGCAACTCCTCTATTGTCGGCTCAACCACGCGGCCTGCTCACAGGTCGACGATCACCTGCACGACGTCGGCGCCGGATGCACCTGTGACCTCGGGCACGAGCCGAACCGCCCCGCGGTAGGTACCGCTTCGAAGATCGGGCCACGCCACCGCGATACGGAACTGTGTCTCAAGCGGCTTCAGCACCGACGGCGCACAAGACAAGAACTGGTCAGGGATGACGAACGCCGTCCCTTCGTGCCGAAACGAACCCGGTACCACCGAAAGTCTCCGTGAGACTCGGGTGTCGGGGTTCACGTCTATGTAGTCGGACAGGTCCGCCTCGCCGTCACCCCCCGGAGGGCAAGGAAAGCACGGCACGACCATGTCCGGTGCCAGTGCGAGGCCGCCGGCCAACCCGAAGTCGAACAGTTGAAGCATCGACTTGGCCCAGGTGGCGAAGTCAAAGGTGCCGTTGTCGATCTGGTCATTCGTCGAGAGTGCGACGGTGCCCGCCTGGTCCACCAACTGACGCGAAAAGCTGGTGAAGCGGTCGAGTCGAGGATCGGGCGTGGTCATTTGTCACCCCGTTGGACATCCCGCAGTCGTTCCAGGTAGCGCCATGGATCCGTCGCGAGTCGTGCGGCGAATTCGGTGCTGAGCGTGATCATTTCGGGGATCGGCATTGCGCCCGTCGCCAACTTGCCTGCTACGGCGTTGCTCTTCGTGGAGAACTCATCGATGCATTCGGTCATCATGTCCACGGCGACGATGATGGCGCGGCGGCTCGCGCGGTTCGGGTCGGATGGCACCGAGGTGCCTTCCCCGGGTGCACTTTGAGTGGACGACGCCGATGTCGGTTCGGACGGCGACCAGTCGGTCCACCCCGAAACGTTCTTTGCGTCCGCCCGCTTTTGGATGCCGTCAAGCAGCATGTCCATGCCTTGGTTGCCATAGCCCGACACGCAGGCCAGGATCGCGATGGCGACCTCCGAGAGGTATCGGAAACACACGACCTTCTTCGTCACGACCCGGACGCCCGGTGCGCCCGCGTTGAGGTTGGTCGAGTACATCTTGATGAAACCCTCGTCCACCAGTACGAGACCGTTCCCAAGTGCGGCGCTACCCGGGGTGTCGTCGAGTTCGTAATTCACCCACGCGACCAACGGTTCTACCGGTCCCGATTCCTTCTTGCTGGGGCCCAACCAGTACTTGAGTGGTGTCTTCATGACCGGCGTGCCGGCAACCTTGCAGGTGGTGCTGGTTACCTCGAGTACCCGCCTCCAGCCGTCGGTGCGGTCCGGAGTGTGCTGAGCCCGCATGTCGCAAAAGAATGACAGGCAATGGTGCCAATTCAGCGGATCGACAACGGATTTCAGGTCGTCGAGGGAGGGGTTCCCCGGCGTGGTGTCGAGGGTGAACTCGGTGGTGAGCACGACGCACGTGTGGCCGTGCGCCTGTTTGATCCTGGTGCGGCACAGCGGTACCCGCGCAACCAACGGATCGATCCAGCCCTGGCCCACGGCGTAGTTCATGACCGAGGTCCAGTCGTCGCGCTGGCCAAAGCGATCCTGCAGCAGGTTGAAGAGGGCGGCTGCGATCTCGTCCTCGTTGATGCTGGTTTGGGGGACCGCCAACTTGAGTCCCTGCGTGAGCGCTTCATCGAAGATTTGACCCGTGTCCGGCAGCCGGCTCAGCACTCCGATGACGAACGTCAGACGGGACAGCTCGGACTTCGTCAAAGGGGTTGGCGGGGTACCCCCTTCCTCGTCCTCGCGGTGTTGTTGCTCTTCGATGATGGCGTTGATCGACGCGCTCACGTTCTCGAACGGGGGCAGGTCGCCGGATGGAATGTCGAGGAAGCTTCTGATCTCCCTGAACCAGCCTGCATTGGTGCCGGTAGTGCCGGGAAGATACCGCTCGACCATCGCGGCAGTCTCCGAATCGTCACCCGCCGCGAGAACGGCCTCATCCAGCGCGCCGTAGAGCGCCAACAACGAGTGCACAGTAGTGCTCATTTACGCCTCCCCCGAGCCTGACCCGCTGCTCAGTAGCATACCGTCCCAGACGCCGCGTGGTCGGGCGTATTTTGCGGAAACGTAAAGCGTCCGTAGTGCACTACAGACCGATGATGATTGGCACGACTTCCTCGCTGATGGGTTCGGCTGCCGCCGGCGCACCCGCCGGGTCGACAGGGACCGCCCATACCGCGCCCAGATAGATCCCCGAGCGCAATCCGGCTGCCTTGACCCGGATTCGGAACGAATCGGTGCCTGGAGGCAGGACTCCATCGGCGGGGTCGAATGTCACCCGGTCCTCGGTGATCACGTCATCGCCGCCCGCGAGCACCAGTGGCGCCACTACAGACACCGCGTGGGATCGGTCGGGATTCGCGTGCTCCACCGTGAACGGGTCCGACGTGATCGGCTCGGTTTCGTAGCGACCCGGACCCACCAGTGCGGTGCCGGCCAGTTCGATCCCGTTGATCAGTGCGATGTCCCCAAGCTTCGTCACGGTTCTGGCCCAGTCATCCGGTCCGTAGCCCTCGGTATCGAGCTGCGTGGCCGCCTCGTCGACCGCCGCTCTGGCCTGATCCGCCATGCGCCGCAGGACGCTCGTCATCTGGTCGGTGACGACCTCCGCAACCTGGGGAACCCGCTGGTCGACGAACCGCTCGACCACGTCGAGATTGCGGTGGAACACGAGGTTGGCCAGCTCGCTCATCACTCGGATGCGCGCTCCCACCCCGTCGCCAACGATGGGCGCCCGATCCGACATACCGCTGGACGTAGCCGTCGATGCCTCGGTAGTGGCCTCCGCGTTCGATCCCAGCTGCTCCAGCGCGAAGCCGGCGAGGTCCATCCAACTCTTGATCGCGATGCCCGCGAACCTGCTCGCCGTTTCGACCATCGCGCTCGCGGTGTAGGTGTCGCGGTCGATCTCATCCGCCGCCGACACCGTCGCCGTCTTGGCTTCTTCGATTGCCCGGCGGGCAGCATCGGCCAGCCGGTCGATCGGTTCGCGTTCAGCCATCGCCGGGCTCACCCGCTGGCTTCGGATCGTCTTTCGGTCGTGGCGTCGGCTTCGGGCGGAAGTTACCCGCGATCGAGTCAAAGGATCCGACGGCCAGCTCCGTCAACTCCCTGCCGAATGCTTCGCCGAACCGTTGGATGTCCGTTCTGGTCAATCCGTTCTGCCATCGTCTGATGAAGTTCTTCCCGAGCCACGTCATGGCGTCGAGGTAGCGGTTCGCCTGTTCGGCCGCGTCTTCCGCCAGGTCCTGACGGAATCCCGTAGGTAGCTCCGGGAGCCGTGCGGGTGGTTTCGTAACCGGTGGGCTGGCTGATGGCTGAATGACCAGCGCATTCGGCGCGGAGGAGGGCTTGAAGGTAATAGTGCCCGGCGGGCCGTCGGCTGCATTGACGAACATGTCGAT
>JAOPVI010000396.1 GCA_025966225.1 Mycobacterium sp.
CGTCGCACATGAAGGAACGTCATGACACCTCAACCGTTGACCGCCACCCTCCTCGGCTCCCCACGAATCGGGCCGCACCGCGAGCTCAAACGCGCCACGGAGGGCTACTGGGCCGGACGCGTCACTCGCTCCGAGCTCGAATCGGTCGCCGCGGACATTCGCCGCAGCACGTGGGCCCAGCTGGCGGCCAACGGACTGGATTCCGTGCCGGTCAACACCTTCTCCTATTACGACCAGGTGCTCGACACCGCCGTGCTGCTGGGCGCCCTGCCACCGCGGGTCGCAGGCGTCGACGACGACCTCGATCGATATTTTGCCGCGGCCCGCGGCACCGACGACATCCAGCCATTGGAGATGACGAAGTGGTTCGACACCAACTACCACTACATCGTTCCGGAACTCGGGCCCGACACGAAGTTCTCCCTGAATCCGCAGAAGGTGCTAAGTGAACTGAAAGAGGCTCAAGATCAAGGGGTTAACGCGCGGCCCGTAATCATCGGCCCGTTGACGTTCCTGGCCTTGAGCAAGGCCGTTGACGGGGCGGGCGCGCCGATCGACCGGCTCGACGAGTTGATCCCGTTGTACGGAGCGCTGCTCGGACAGCTCGCCGATGCTGGCGCGCAGTGGGTGCAACTCGATGAACCAGTGCTCGTCACCGACATCCTCGACAACGGCCCGCAGTTGGCGGAACGCACCTACGGCGGGCTTGGCTCGCTGGTGAACCGCCCGGCGATCTTCGTCGCGACCTACTTCGGCGGGCTCAACGCCGCGCTTCCTGCGCTGGCCCGCACGCCCATCGAGGCGATCGGGGTGGACCTGGTGGCTGGTGACGCACTGGCGGTGGCCGCGGTACCCGAACTGGCCACCAAGACCGTGGTGGCCGGGATCGTCGACGGGCGCAACATCTGGCGGACGGACCTCGAGGCTGCACTTGGCACGCTCGCCACGTTGCTCGGTTCCGTTGGGCGACTCGCAGTTTCGACATCGTGCTCGACGTTGCACGTGCCGTACTCGCTCGCGGACGAGTCGGACGCGGACGAACTGCTTCGCAGTTGGTTGGCGTTCGGATCCGAGAAAGTCGCGGAAGTCGTCACGCTGGCGAAGGCACTGCGCGACGGGCGCGACGCGGTCGCTGCGGCGGTCGAGGCGTCCAACGACGCGATCACCTCGCGCCGCAACGACCCCCGACTCCACAACGGGCACATCCGCGCCCGCATCGAGCAGATCACCGCGTCGCGCGTCCAGCGCGGCCCCGCGGAAGCGCGACGGGAGAGTCAAAACGCGAGGCTGCACCTCCCGCCGCTCCCGACCACGACAATCGGCTCCTATCCACAGACCTCGGCGATCCGGGTGGCGCGCGCCGCGTTGCGGAAGGGGGACATCGATCAAGCCGAATACGTCACGCGAATGAAGTCGGAGATCGCCGAAGTCATTGCCCTGCAAGAGCAGCTAGGACTAGACGTGCTGGTGCACGGCGAGCCAGAACGAAACGACATGGTGCAGTACTTCGCCGAGCAACTCGACGGGTTCTTCGCAACGCAGAACGGTTGGGTGCAGTCCTACGGCACCCGTTGCGTGCGACCGCCGATCCTCTACGGCGACGTCGGGCGCCCGCATCCGATGACGGTCGACTGGGCCACCTACGCGCAATCGTTGACGGGCAAGCCCGTAAAGGGCATGCTGACCGGCCCGGTGACCATACTGGCGTGGTCGTTCGTCCGCGACGACCAGCCGCTTGCCACGACGGCCAATCAGATCGCCCTGGCGATCCGCGACGAGACGGTGGATCTGCAGTCGGCTGGCATTGCGATCATCCAAGTCGACGAGCCGGCATTGCGGGAGTTGTTGCCGCTGCGCTCGAAGGACAAGGGCGAGTATCTGAGCTGGGCGGTCGGCGCGTTCTGGCTTGCCACGTCGGGCGTGGCCGACTCGACGCAGATCCACACCCACCTGTGCTACTCGGAATTTGGAGAGGTGATCGGGGCCATCGCGGACCTGGACGCCGACGTCACCTCGATCGAAGCGGCCCGGTCGCGCATGGAGATCCTGGATGACCTAAACGAGATCGGGTTCTCGAACTCCGTCGGGCCGGGCGTCTACGACATTCACTCCCCGCGGGTACCGGGGACCGCCGAGATCGCCGCGTCGTTGCGGGCGGCATTGAAAGCAGTCCCGGCCGAACGGTTGTGGGTGAATCCGGACTGCGGCCTCAAGACCCGCGGCACGGAAGAAGTCGTTGAGTCGCTACGCAATCTCGTTGCGGCAACCGCCCAGGTGCGCAACGACGGCTGAACCGAAGTCCTCACGACCCGATGATCACGTGCTCTCCGTGAAGAACAGTGGCGAGTTCGGTAGATCGATGAAGGGCGTAGCACTCGCCTCGAACACGAGCCTGATCATCGACTCATGGGATCAGCGCACACCTCGCACCAAACGCCCTGGCCGCGCCCCGGTGTCCACCCCGTGCCGCCGCGTCACGACGCCGTTGACCACAGTGGCGTCGTAGCCGCGCGCACCCTGCACCAGTCGACGCCCGCCTGCCGGCAGGTCGTACACCATCTGCGGCACACCGAGATTCAACGCGTCCATGTCGATCACGTTGATGTCGGCCCGCTTCCCGATGTCGATGACCCCGCGATCGGACAGCCCGAACAGCGTTGCGGTGTCACGGGTTTGCTTGCGCACCATGTATTCCAGCGAGAAGCGTGGTCCGCGATGACGATCGCGGGCCCAGTGCGTCAGCAGGTAGGTCGGCATGGACGCGTCGCAGATCAGCCCGCAGTGCGCGCCACCGTCGGAGAGCCCTGAAACCGCCGCGGGATGGGAGATCATGTCGTAGATCGCGTCGTGATTGCCTTCGGCGTAGTTGAAGAAGGGCATCATCAGCATCGCGCCCGCGTCGTGCTCCAACATCAGGTCATACAGCGTCGCCAGCGGATCCTCGCCACGCTCCCGGGCGATGGCCGCCACGGTGCGATCCTTCGTCGGTTCGTAGTCGGGCGGGTTGCCGATGGCATACAGGTTGCGCAGGCCGTGCTGGATCATCGCGAAGATCGCATCGAACTGCTTCGCCGGATCCGGGGGCAGATCGGCCTCGGACAAAATCGTCGCGCGCACCTCGGGATCGGCGAGCCGCGCCGCGAGTTCCTCACGATCGAGTTCGGCCTTCAACTTCTGGAAGGTCGGCCGGTGATCGAACGCGTGGTACCCGGGGAAGCCGAATAGCATGCCGAACGGCCTGCCCGCGAACTGGGCGTACACCGGGATGCCGTTGGCCACCGCGTCGCCTGCGAGGTCGAGTTGCTTGCGCCACAGGTCGGGCGCGGACTGCGTCTGAATCATGGTGAACGAAACCGGCCGTTGCATCTCCGCGGCCAGCCGCGTCATCCAGTCGAGTTCGCGCAGCGCCGCCGCGTCGTCCTCACCGACGGCACCGGCGGGTGCCAGTTCGAAGACCGCCTGCCCGCCCGCGGCCATCGCCCGGCCCAGTCCGAACAGTTCCCGCTCTGCGGCGTACGTCCCCGGTACGGGTTCCCCGTCGATGGCGCGATGGCCTTCCGTTCGTGACGTCGAGAAGCCCAGTGCGCCGGCCTCCACGGCCTCCTGAACGATGCGCGCCATGGCCGCGATGTCGTCGTCGTTGGCGTCCTCGTTGCGCGCGCCGCGTTCGCCCATCGCATAGCCGCGGACGGCACCGTGGGCCACCTGGGTACCGAAATCGATTGCCAGGTACCGCTTCTCGATGGCGTCGAGGTATTGGGGGAAGCTCTCCCACTGCCACGTGATACCTTCGGCCAGCGCCGTGCCGGGGATGTCCTCGACACCCTCCATGAGTTCGATCAGCCACTGCTCGCTACCGGGGCGGACCGGCGCGAACCCGACGCCGCAGTTTCCGCTGACGACGGTCGTGACGCCGTGCAGGCTCGATGGCTCCAGCGTTTCGTCCCAGCTGACCTGACCGTCGTAGTGCGTGTGAACGTCGACGAACCCGGGAGTGACGATGCGGCCCGTCGCGTCGATGGTGGACGCGGCGTCGGTCTCGATTCCGGCGGCGTCGCCGTCGCGCCTGCGCACCTCGACGATGCGGCCGTCCTTGACGCCGATGTCGGCCCGGTAGCGGTCGGCGCCCGTACCGTCGACGACGGTTCCGCCGTTGATCTTCAAGTCGTACATGGCCTGAAAATACGCCGTGCCGCTACCGGGGGTTGCGAATCTCGCTCACAGACCGGAAAGCGTGGCGGCCGCCGCCGCCTCGATGACATCGGAGACGTCGTTGCGGCGGGCCCACGCCCGCCGCTGGCGCATCGCGCCGTTTCCCTCGGCGACCACACTGTCGAGCCCGCTTCGCACGAACTCGTAATCCCCGACTGCCTCAAGTGCGGGGGTCACCCGATCGATCAGGCCACCAACCAACTGCACCGCGGGCACCAGACCGTGAGTGTCCGTCAGATCGACGGCGGATCCGGCCAGCCCATCCTTGGCTGCCTTCCAGTACGCGACGCTCAGCGCGTGCGGGGTCAACGGCAGCTCCGGTTCGCCGCGTCGCTCGTCCTCGAGCGCCGTCATGACCAGCGCCCTGATGAGCGTCGCCAACAACACCGTTTCCGCTACGGTGCTCGGCACGTCCGCGACGCGCACTTCGACGGTCGGAAAGTTGGCCGACGGTCGGACGTCCCAATAGACCATTCCGTCGTCCATCATCGCGCCCGCGTCCTTCATGATCTCGATCATCGCGTCGTACTCGTCGACCGAATCGAAATGGGGCGGCGGCCCTGCGCTTGGCCAGCGCGCCCAGAGCACGCTCCGCCAGCTGGCGTGCCCGGTGTCCGCGCCGCGATACACCGCCGAATTGGCAGACAGGGCAAGGAGAATCGGCAGCCACGGCCGCAGCCGGTTGCTCACCCGGACGGCCAAATCCCGGGTTGGGACCGCGACGTGGACGTGGCATCCGCAGATGCCTTGTTCGTGGGCGATCATGCCGAACCTCTCAGCGATCGCGCGGTAACGGGGCGTGTCCGTGATCGGGAACTCGTGCGGAGCCGTCGGCGGCAGGGCCACGGCAAGCAACCGAGCACCGGAATCCACGGCCGCTTCGGCCGCGACGCGGCGCAAGCGAGCCAGCTCGGCGCTCAACTCAGTGGTGGAGGACGCGACGCTGGACGTCGTCTCCACCTGACAGCTGGTCAGTTCGAGTTGCAACTCGACACCGCTTCGGGCAGCGCGGTCGGCCACCGCGCGGTTCAGCGGGACGGGTTCGCCGGTGTCGGGGTCGACGAGCAGAAACTCCTCTTCGACGCCGAACGTGGGATGGGTCGACATGGGCGGAGTTAGTTCCGGCCCGTCGGAAAGGACACGACGGGCCGGATCGGTGATTCACTCCGTTGCTCGGGACATTGGTCCGCGAAGCTCGACGGGTTCAATGCCCGCTGCCGGGGAAGCTCAAACATTTTCGCGCTATCGGCCGCGGACTGCGTCTTTCAGTCGCTCGCCGGTCATCTTCACCCGCGCCCTGACCTGGTCCGCCCTGCCCTCATTGCGCAGCTGCGGGTCTCCGGTGGCTTGACCGAGCTTCTCCTTGGCCTGGCCGGCCAGTCGATCGAGTTTGTTCTTGGCCTTCTTCGACGCACTCATGAGGCGTGGATGCCCGCTGGACCATCACGGGAAACCCCCAGCGTGGCTCAGTCGCCGCGGGTGTCGATCACGCGCCGCGCGACCTCGATGAGCTTCGTGTTGGTGTCCTGCGACAGCTGACGGAGCATCCCGAAGGCCCGGACGTCGTCGATCTTGAATCGCTCCATGATGATGCCCTTGGCCTGGCCGATGCGGTCGCGCGTCGACAGCGCCGACTGCAGCTGATCGCCCTCGCGGCTCGCCAGGATGGCCGCCGCCGCATGCGCTGCCAGAACCATGCCGATGGTCTCCGCCTCGGTGTCCC
Source organism: Mycobacterium sp. (assembly GCA_025966225.1). Lineage (GTDB taxonomy): Bacteria > Actinomycetota > Actinomycetes > Mycobacteriales > Mycobacteriaceae > Mycobacterium. Next base: position 5,936 of record JAOPVI010000396.1, read on the forward strand.
ACAGGTTCGGCGCGTACCCGAACAGGTTGAGCGCGCCCGCGGTGCGGTCCGCGGTGTACAGCTTGAACGAGAGCGCGCTGAGCACCCCGAGCTTGACCACGTCGGGCGCGTAGTTCGGAAACCGGGGCTCGTTGCGGAAGTCATCGGTGCGGACCACGATTTGGTCCAGCGCCGCCTCGACGCACGGACCTTCGCCGTAGCGCATCTGCAGTTCGTCGAGCTTGAACATCAAATCGCAGGTCGGCGCCAGCGTCTCGAAGCTATTGGCCTTGCCGACCAGGAGCACCCCGGCGACGTCCACGCCAGGAATCAGTTCCTTCGCGGTCGCCGTGACGTCGGCCAGCACGTCGTCGACCTTGCGCAGCGCCGTGACGCGCGCCAACTCCGCCATTCGGACGGCGAGGTCGTGGTTCTGCGACGTCATGTCTGCCATCTTCCCCTCATCCTCAACGCCCACCAACGTTTGTGCCAGCTCTATCTGGGAAATGCTCGCATATAGGTGGACTTGGTGGTCGACACCCAAGCGCACCGAGGTCTCGCCGGTTCAGCATGGAGCCGGCGAGACCGTCACGCTGCGACCATCACCTCGACGGAGAGACGGTCGCCAATGGCGTGCACCGTGGGCCAGTTGCCTGCGCGGGCGGCCCTGCCGAGGTCCTCGGCCAGCGGGCTGTCGACCCCGAGTTCGGCGAGCCAGGTCGAGACGACCGATCCGATGCGGTCACCGGAGACGCGAACTGCCCGCCCGGCGTGGAGCCGATCGACGATCTCGTAGGTGGTGTTCTTCGTGCTCATATAGGTGAGAGGCGGCGGGCACGGAGAAGGCGACAGATTTCCTCGGAAATTCTGATCGGTCACTCTGTTAGTTGTAGTACGGTGCGATCATGGCTGGCTCCAACGTGTGGATCCTCGGTGGCTACCAGAGCGACTTCGCGCGCAATCTGCACCGCGAGGGCATCGACTTCGCGGGGCTCACTGCCGAGGTGGTCAAGTCGACGCTCGAGGCGGCCAAGATCGACGCAGAGCACATCGGCGTCGTACACGTCGGGAATGCCTTCGGCGAATTGTTTGCAGGTCAGGGGCACCTCGGCGCCATGCCGGCCACCATGGTCGACGGGCTGTGGGACACGCCTTCGTCGCGCCACGAAGCCGCGTGCGCGTCGGGCAGCATCGCCACCCTCGCCGCCATCGCCGACCTGCGGTCAGGGGCCTACGAGACGGCGCTGGTCGTCGGCGTCGAACTCGAGAAGACGGTGCCCGGCGACACTGCCGCGCAGCACCTGGGCGCGGCGGCGTGGATCGGCCGCGAGGGCGGCGACGCCAAGTTCATGTGGCCCTACATGTTCTCGGCCGTCGCCGAGGAGTACGACCGCCGGTACGGCATCGACGCGATGCACCTGCGGGCGATCGCGCAGTTGAACCTCACCAACGCGCGCAACAACCCCAACGCCCAGACGCGCGAGTGGACGGTGCCGGACCTGATGGCCGGGCCCTTCGACAACGAGCTGAACCCGGTCGTCGAGGGCCGGATCCGGCGCTTCGACTGCAGCCAGATGACGGACGGCGGCGCCGGCCTCGTGCTGGTCACCGACAACTACCTGCGCGACCATCCCGATGCGCAACCCATCGGACGCATCGAAGGATGGGGTCACCGCACGGTCGGGCTGGGCATGAAACAGAAGCTCGAGCACTCCGCCGACGACCCGTACGTGATGCCGCACGTCCGGCGGACCGTGCTCGACGCCTTCACCCGCGCCCGCGTGACGCTCGACGACCTCGACGGCATCGAGGTGCACGACTGCTTCACCCCGAGCGAGTACCTGGCGATCGACCACATCGGGCTCACCGGTCCAGGCGAATCGTGGAAGGCCATCGAGAACGGTGAGATCGAGCGAGGTGGTCGGCTGCCGATGAACCCCAGCGGCGGGCTGATCGGCGGCGGCCACCCCGTCGGCGCATCAGGGGTACGCATGCTGCTCGATGCGGCGAAGCAGGTCAGCGGCGGAGCGGGCGACTACCAGGTCGATGGCGCCACGACGTTCGGCACGCTCAACTTCGGCGGGAGCACCGCCACCACAGTCAGCTTCGTAGTCGGATCGGCTTCGGCGTTCCAAGATTGAGGAGTAGCGATGGACGTAGAAGTGGTCGGCAAGTTTCTGTCCACCCTGCCCGAGGACGACGAGCACCCTTACCGCACGGGGCCGTGGCGCCCGCAGAGTACCGAGTGGGACGCCGATGACTTGACCGTGGTCGAGGGTGAGCTGCCGCGTGACCTCGACGGCGTCTACCTGCGCAATACCGAGAACCCGCTTCACCCGGCGCTGAAGGCCTATCACCCGTTCGACGGCGACGGCATGATTCACGTAGTCGGCTTCCGTGACGGAAAGGCGTTCTACCGCAACAGGTTCGTGCGTACCGACGGCTTTCTCGAGGAGAACGAGGCCGAGGGCCCACTGTGGCCGGGACTCGCCGAACCCGTCGGGATCGCGCAGCGCGACTATGGCTGGGGCGCAAGAACGTTGATGAAGGACGCGTCGAGCACCGACGTCGTCGTGCACCGGGGCACGGCACTGACGAGCTTCTACCAGTGTGGGGACCTCTACCGCGTCGACCCGTGCACCGGCGACACGGTCGGCAAGGACGACTTCAACGGCGCGTTCCCATTCGACTGGGGTGTGTCCGCACACCCGAAGGTCGACGCCAAGACCGGTGAGCTGCTGTTCTTCAACTACAGCAAGCAGGCGCCGTACATGCACTACGGCGTCGTCGATTCCACCAACGAACTGATGCACTACGTCGACGTCCCGCTGCCGGGCCCGCGGCTGCCGCACGACATGGCGTTCACCGAGAACTACGTCATTCTCAATGACTTTCCGCTGTTCTGGGAGCCCGAGTACCTGGAGCGCAACGCCCACGTCGCGCGCTTCCACCGCGACATGCCTTCGCGGTTCGCCGTCATCCCCCGCCGCGGGCAGAGCTCCGACATCAAGTGGTTCGAAGCCGATCCGACCTACGTGCTGCACTTCACCAACGCCTACGAGGACGGCGACGAGATCGTGCTCGACGGGTTCTTCCAGGGCGACCCCGAGCCGACCGACAACGGCCTTGGCGACAAGTGGCAGCGGGCATTTCGCTTCCTTGCGCTCGACCGCATGCAGGCCCGGCTGCACCGCTGGCGGTTCAACCTAGTCACCGGCGGCGTCCGCGAGGAGCAACTGTCGGACAGCATCAGCGAATTCGGAATGATCAACCCCGGGCACGCGGGCAGTCAGTACCGCTACACGTACGCGGCGACCGGCAAGCCGGGCTGGTTCCTGTTCGACGGGCTGGTCAAACACGACCTGCACACCGGATCCGAGGAGCGGTTCCCCTTCGAAGACGGGGTCTACGGCAGCGAGACGACGATGGCGCCGCGGTGCAATGTCGCCGCCGGGGTGGCTCCGCGGGTGGGAAGCACGGCCGAAGACGACGGCTACCTCGTCACGATCACCACCGACATGACCGCCGACGCGTCCTACTGCCTGGTGTTCGACGCGGCCAGGGTGGGCGACGGACCGGTGTGCAAACTGGCTTTGCCGGAACGGGTTTCCAGTGGTACCCACGCCACGTGGGCCGATGGATCAGAGTTGCGGCGCTGGCGGACGGCCGACAGCGCAGCCTCGGCCATCGGACTCTAGTGCCAACCGAGCTGCCCGCAGGCGGAACCAACGCCGTCGGCCGGATGCTCGGAGTGCTCGGCGATGAATGGACGCTGCTCATCCTGCAGCAGGCGTCCCTCGGTGCCACCCGGTACGGCCAATTCGTTGCGCGACTGCCGATCTCCCACGCGGTGCTCACCCAGCGACTGACGGCGATGACCGCCGACGGACTCTTGGTGCGGCGGACTTACCAGGCCAAGCCACCGCGTTCGGACTACGTGCTCACCCCGCGCGGGCGGGCGGTGTGGCCGGTGCTGGTATCGATCTGGCAGTGGGAACGCCACTGGGTACCCGACCATGTCGAGCGGCTACCCGCCATGCACCACACGGCCTGCGGAGCAGACTTCGCACCCGTGTTGTGCTGCGGGGCGTGCGGTGTGCCGGTGACGGAGAAAGACGTCGTCGCGCAATGGGGTCCAAGCGGATCGTGGGCACGATCGATGCCCGTCCGGTCGACTCGACGCCGGTCGTCGGTGGAGCGGGTCACGGGCCGACCCGCGTTGTTCCCCCAGACCATGAGCATCCTCGGGAACCGTTGGGGCTTCGCCCTTCTGGTTGCGGCCTTCGTCGGCACCACCCGGTTCGGTGACTTCGCCGATCAACTCGGCGCGCCACCAGGATCGCTGACCGACCGGCTTCAGATCTTCACCACCAGCGCGGTATTGACGGCGACGGACGGCCGCTACCGGCTCACCGAGAAGGGTCGCGCGGTGTTTCCGATCCTGATCACCGCCTTGCAGTGGGCGCAACGCTGCTTCCACGCGCCGGAGGGAGTCGCCGTCGAACTGACGCACACGGGTTGCGGCGCGGGCTTCGAGGCGACGTTGACGTGCGACCAGTGCGCGGGCCCACTGCGTGGCGCAGAGGTCGCGACGCGCTAGCGGTACCTGCGCTCCAGCCGCCGCCGCCACCACAGCCGCCGCCATCGGGACCCATCCCCTTTCCGCCGCCCGCGGCACCGAGATTGCGCCGCCCGGCTCGTCCCGGGCGACACTGGATCTGACTGACCGCGCGCTTGTAAGCCTCCTCGGGAGGGTCCGTACGTCGAGCGCGTTCCATCTTGCGCCACTACCTGAAGAAAAACGCCGCGACGAACGCGGCGCCACCAGCTCGGCGCGAAAACATACCGTGTGACCTGCGGTTTCAACACGGTCGGCAATCCGTCCCGAAGGTCGCGAGAGTGAATCTGGCGACGCGGCACTCGGGGCGTCGAGCGTGCGGGTAGTGGTCGAGAATTGACCGATTGATCGACCACATGCCACACGGTCGGCGCGATCAACCGTTGCGCTCCAGCCGAAAGCGCAGGTTGTTGCGCACCGCAGGCCATTCCACGTCGAGGATCGAATAGACCACGGTGTCCCGCCGCGACCCATCGGGTAGCAACTGCTGGCTGCGCAGAATCCCGTCGAGCTTGGCGCCCAGCCGTTCGATGGCCGTGCGGCTGGCCGAGTTGAAGAAGTGCGTCCGGAATTCGACTGCGATGCAAAACAACTCGTCGAACGCATGGCTCAGCATCAGCAGCTTGCTCTCCGTGTTCACGCCCGTCCGACGGACCGAAGCGGAGAACCAGGTGTTCCCGATCTCGAGCCGCCGGTTCGGCGGGTCGACGTTCAGATAGCTCGACGAACCGATGACGACTCCGTCCGGTCGGCGCGCGACGAACGTCAACCCGGTGTCGGGGTGCTGCAGCGCCAGCCGCGTGTCGATCCACTGTTCCGCCGTCTGCGGCGACGGCGCATGGGTGAACCACAGACTGCCGACGTCCCCGTCCGCGGAGGCCGTGGCGATTTCGGGAGCATGGGCGCGAGTGAGCGGCTCCAGCGAGACCCAACGCGGCCCGGTGAGCACGACCGGTTCGACCTTCATGTCGTTCGTCATCGTCTGCTCTTCGCGCAAGCGCTCATCATCGTCTGCTCTTCGCGCAAGCGCTCATCGCCGCCCCGCCTGAGCCCATGCCACGACCATGGCGAGCACCGACAGCGCGATGGCCACGACGGTCGTGACGCCACTGATGTAGAACCCATAGCCCGCCGCCACCGGCGTCCCGACGTACAGCCGGTAGTACCAGAGCGCCATTACCGACAACAGAACCGAGATCCCCAGTGCCGCAGCAGAAGAGAGCCGAGGGGACAGGTTCCGAGCCGACATCGCAGCCGCCACCATCAACGTCGACGTCAAGATCACGAACAGCTGCCCGACGCCGAACCCGTCCGGCGGAACGGCGATCGCGCCGACCCGGCCACCGAGCGCATTGGCCCGCCCGCCGCCGTCCGCATTCGTGGTGAGCCATGGCAGCCACGCGCTGACCAGGATGACCGTCGCGCACAACACCACCAACCATCCGGGGCGCAGCCGAGCCATGTCTACGAGAGTATCGGGTGCCCAACCCCCGTCGACGTAGGCTGGCCCCATGGCGGAGCTACCCGGCTGGGCCCAGCGGCTCGACCTGTCCCCGCACCCGGAGGGCGGGTGGTTTCGGGAAACGTGGCGCAGCGACCTGACAGTCGGCCAATCCGCGCTACCCCCGGATTACCACGGTCCACGCAGTGCGGGCACCGCGATCCTGTTCCTGCTGATGCCGGGTCAGCGGTCGGCGTGGCACACCGTACGCAGCGCCGAACTATGGCTGTACCACCGCGGCAGTCCGCTGCTGCTCGAGGTTGGGCGGGAACAGCACGGCGCGACAACGCTTTTGCTTGGCGGTGACATCGACGCAGGCGAGCAGCCGCAATTGTTGGTCCCGCCGGGGCACTGGCAACGGGCCAAGCCCCGCGACGACGAACCCACGCTGGTCAGTTGCATCGTGGTGCCCGGGTTCGACTTCGCCGACTTCGCGCTGGCCGCCCCTACCGACTGAGCAGCCGCACCGCCGCCGACACCAGCGCGGCGTTGTCGGGAGCCGTCGTTCCGTCCGGCAGCCTCAGCGTGTCCTCCAGCCCGATCCGCGTCTGGACGCCCACTACGCCCGCGTGTTCCAAAAGCAGCCAACAACTTTCGTCGAGCCCGTGCAACAGCACCGGCGCCGGGGAGCCCGCGGCATGGACCCTGGCGAGCATGTCGTCGGCTACGGCAACGTCCTCGTCGCCCTGCAGTTCGATCATCACCCGCATGCAGTGCTTCGCGATGTCGGACTTGGCCCATGACGCGGCGGCCTCGGGGTGGAAGAGCCCCACCTCGACGCCAAGGCCCCTGCCCAGCAGCACCTCCGCGAGTTCCGGCGAGCCGGGCTCGTGCCAGTTCAAGGAGGCGAAGTCAGGCAGCACCGTCCAGCCCTCCACCGCCCGTATGCGCGCCTCGGCATCCGGCAGCGCCCAGAAGCCAGTCGTCACGCCCAGTGGCAGCCCCGGGGCGGCCGCACGGACCGCCGTCACCGCCGCGTCGACGGCGGCCGGCTCCAGGGAGTCCTTCCCGTCGGCCGTCTTGGGATGCATGTGGACCGCTTGCGCACCCGCTTGATGTGCGGCGACTGCCGCTGCGGCCAGTTGCTCGGGCGTCACCGGCAGGTTCGGGTGCTGGTCGGGGGTGCGTGCGCCGTTGATGCAGGCCTTGACGTAAATGGGCGATGTCATGACTCCATCTTCACCCGTCACGCCGAAGGTTTCCGAAGTAGCGTGCTCGCATGAAGGGGCACATCATCGTCTGCGGCGATGACCCGCTGGGACTGCGGATCATCGAGCAACTCCGGGCCACCGGCCAGGAGATCGCGATCGTGTTCGCCTCCGACGGGCTGCGGGAGGCGGGCATCGCCGAGGCGGCAGCCCTGATCTGCGCCGACGACGACGATGCCCTGAACCTCGAAATCGCGCTTTTGGCAAGGCAACTCAACCCAACCGTGCGAGTCGTCGCCCGACTGGGCAACGGCGTGCTGCGTGAGGCGGTGGCGATCGGCAACGGCCCCGGCGCGATTCTCGACGTCGCCGACCTCGCCGCGCCATCGGTCGTCGAGGCCTGCCTCTCCCGCACCGCCCACTCGATCACCGTCGCCGGCGTCGAGTTCGTCATCTCCGGAACCCACGCCCCGCGCGACGCGACGCTACGAGAACTGTTCGGGGACCTCGCCCCGGTAGCGGTGGTCCGTGACGAGAACTCGCCGACAGCGGGCGAGGTGGTGGCCTGCCCTGGACGCGACGTTCACGTCAACGCGGGTGACTGGACCGCGATGATCGGCACCCCCAAGGAGTTGGTCGCCCAGGGCATCGAGGTCGCGGTGCCGACGTCGGTGCGGGTGAGCATTAGGCGGGCGCCGCTGACGCGCGTCGTCGATGCGCTGCGGGCGTTCCGCGAGGACGTCAACCCCATCTTCTTCAAGGCGTTCGCCGCGTCGATGACCCTCCTGCTCGGCGCCACGGTGCTGCTGCGCTTCACCTACCACAAGCCCGGCATGAGCTTCATCGACGCGCTGTACTTCTCCACCGAGACCATCGCAACCGTCGGCTACGGCGACTTCAGCTTCATCGACCAACCGACCTGGCTACGACTCTTCGGCATCGGGCTGATGTTCGCAGGCGTCACCTCGACGGCCGTGCTGATGGCGTTCGTCGCCGACCTGCTGCTGTCGCGGCGCATCGCGCAGAACGCAGGCCTGCGCAAGGTCCGCGAGCTGAACGACCACATCATCGTCGTCGGACTCGGCTCATTCGGGATCCGGGTGGTCGCCGACCTCAAGGCCGCGGGGCACGACGTCGTCGTCATCGAGCGCAGCCCCGACAACCGCTTCCTGGCATCGGCGGCCGAACTCGACGTGCCCGTGATCTTCGGCGACGCGACACTCGCCGCGACGCTCGATTCGGCGCGCGTCGACGACGCGGTGGCCGTGGCGGTGCTGACACAGGACGACATGGTGAACATCGAGACGGGCATCGTGCTGCGCGAGCGGCTGGGCGACCGGTGGATGCGCTCGGCGGACAAGCCCGGCGTCCCCGTGGTGCTGCGCGTATATGACCGCACCCTCGGCGCAGCCGTGGCGCAGCGTTTCGGATTCGAGAATGTCCGCTCGACGGTCGAACTCGCGGCGCCGTGGTTCATCGGCACGGCGATGGGCCTGCAGGTGCTCGGCACGTTCTCCGTGGGTCAGCAGTCGTTCATGGTCGGCGGCGTGCAGGTCGAACCGGGCAGCGAACTCGACGGGATCAGGATGGAGAAGATCTCCACCCACACCCGGGTGATTGCGATCCAGCACGGATCCGACCTCCAGTTGCACCCCCGGCGTGACAGCCGGCTGGCCGCAGGCGACCTCGCCTATCTGGTCGGCCCCCACCGCGAATTGTTGGACACCCTGCACAATGGCCAGGCCGGAGTGACGCAAGGTTGACGGCCGCGCCGAGGTCCACGACACTCATCGGAGCCCGAGCACCCTCAGCGCGTTCTCCTTGTAGACGAGCGACGCTAGCTCCGCATCGAGGTCGAGCGCCGCGAAGTCCTTCTGCCAACGATCCAACTGGACGTACGGGTAGTCCGTGCCGAACAGTGCCTTGGTGCGCAACTGCCGACCGAGCGCGCGGACCAGTTGGGGCGGAAAGTACTTCGGCGAATAGCCCGAGAGGTCCAGGTAGACATTGGCCTTGTGCGTGGCGATCGCGATCTGGGCATCGACCCACGGGACGGCCGGGTGCGCCATCACCACGGTCAGGTTGGGGAAGTCGGCGGCGACGTCGTCGAGCAGCATCGGATCGCTGTAGCGGAGTTTGATGCCGTGCCCGCCTGGCAGGCCCGAACCCATCCCGGTCTGCCCGGTATGGAACAGGGCAGGCACACCGGCAACGGCGATGGCCTCGTAGATCGGATAGAAGCGGCGGTCGTTGGGCTCGAAGGCTTGCATGCTCGGGTGGAACTTGAAGCCCTTGACCCCAAGCGCCACCTGCGCGTGCACGCGGTCCACCGCATTTTCCTTGAGCGGGTCCACCGTTCCGAACGGGATCAGCACGTCGTTGTTCCGGGCGGCACCCGAGATCAGGTCCTCGACAGAGTTGGGGACATGGCCCATCCCCGTCTGCGCGTCGATCGTGAAGACCACGGCGGCCGCGTTGCGCTGACGATAGTGCTCGGCCAGGTCGTCGACCGAGGCGGCCGCGGTGTCGCCCATCTTGAAATACGAGCGGGTCGCATCCACCAACTCGTCGTCGTAGGCGCTGTGCCCGTGGCAGTCGACCTCCACGTGGGTATGGATGTCGATGGCCCTTATCGCGTCGAAATCGATTCCGTATTCGTAGGTTTCGGCAGCCATTGGGCGCAGTCTAGTTAGCCGGGTGGAGCGTGTGTAATTTTCACGACGTGCCGAGCAACGCGCGTCCGTCCACATCCGGGCCGCTACGTGGCAGAGTGGCGAGCCGTGGGTAACGCAATCGGAGAGCTTCTGCCGCTCGCCGTCGCGCTCGCGGCCGGACCGCTTCCGATCATCGCCGTCATGCTGATTCTGGCCTCCGACAACGCTAGGTCGAAGGGCGTGGCGTTCGTTGGCGGCCGCCTGGTCGGCCTTGGCCTGTTCGTCGGCGCCGCGCTGGTGATCTTCTCGATCATCGACGATCCGGCGCTGGGCCACCGCGGGCATCCGACGCCTGCCGTGTCGATCCTGCGGATCGCGGTGGGCGTCGTGCTGATCGGCCTCGCGGCCCGGATGTTTCATCGCCGAGGCGCCAAATCGAACGGGCAACCGAGCGCTCTGGTCCGTCGGGTCGACGGACTCACGGTGAGGGGTTCGTTCGGACTCGGACTTGCGATCACCGCGATCGATCCGGCGAGCATCTCCATCGGGGTGCTTGTCGGGTTGGACATCGCGGCCGCCCGGCTGTCCGTGGCGACCGACGTGCTCTTCGTCGTGGTGTTCTTGCTGTTGTCGACGGTGACCGTCACCGGTCCGGTGCTGGCCTATGTCGCAGGCGGCGAGGCCGCTCGGCGTCGGCTGGCCGGGCTGAAGGGTTGGCTGCTGACCAACGAGAAGACAGTGATGATGGTGCTTTTCGCGCTGATCGGCGCGATGTTGATCGGGCGCGGCATCCGCGAGTTGGCGGGCTGACCACGGGCGTCAGGCGGCGGGCAGAGTCAGGGCTTGCGCGAGAGGATCTGGTCCACGCCCATCCGGCCCTGTTCGAACGCCAGCCTGCCGTCGACGAGATAGAGCCGCCACACCCGCGCGACCTCTTCGCCCTGGAGTACGACGAACTCGGCGTACCGCTCCTCGAACGTCTCGAACCAATGGTCGACGGTGCGCACGTACTGCTCACGCATGGCCTCGACGTCGCGGATCTCGAAGCCGCCGCCCTGCAGATACCTGACCGTCTGCCACAGCGGCCGCATGTGCATGTCGGATGCGATGTACGACTCGATGAACGGGCCACCACCTGGTGCGGCGTCAGCGCTGCGCGACATCTGTTGCAGCAGAAGGTGTCACCGGGCAGCTCGATTCCGGCCGCGGCGCGTACCAGCGCTGCCAGTCGGTCGGCAGCGGTCACGAAGCGAAGACGGACTTGAACTTCTCGAGGGACGCGCGAATGTCGCCCTTGAGCGCACCCGCGACGAGCATCCCGATCGGGCCGAACAGGGCCGGACCGCCCAGGTGCACGTCGAACGTCACCGTCGACCCGGCTGGATCCTGCGCAGCGGGCTTGATCTTGCCGATGAGCTTGACTTTGACGCCGCCCTTGCCGTCACCGTCGAGTGTCATGGCTTCCGGCGGTTTGTAGTTGACGATGGTCCACTTGATCAAGTTGGGCATGCCCTTGACCTCGACGATGGAGACCAGCTGCGTGCCCTTCTCCAAGGTTTCGGGCAGCTTGCTGCGCCACACCCGGTGGATGCTGAGCCACTCCTTGTAGCGCGACAGGTCGGAGGCTGCCGCCCACGCCTGCTCCGGCGGCAGCGGGACGTCGACCGAGACCGACAGCTTCGCCACGCCTAGGGAGCCGGCGGGGCAGCCGGAGGTGGAGTCTGCGGGGCCGTACTGTCAACGGCCTTCTTCGCGGCGTCCTGCGCCTTGTCGACGACGCCCTTGTACTTGTCGCCCGTCTTCGAGTCGACGACGTCGCCCACCTTGTCGATCGCACTGTCCACCTTGTCGGCGTTCTTCGACAGCATGTTCTTCAACGTGTCCATGAATCCCATGACCCCAACCCTAGGGGGTGCGTTCGGGCACGTCCTTACTCCGCGCGCCACAACGTGCGGCGTTCCCCGAGCGTCCGACCCTGGATCCACCAGATGGCCTCGATCAGCGCAGCGCCGACCAGCCCGATGACCAGCGCCAATGCGGTCAGCTGAACGTTCGACGGGTCAAGCATGAACTTCTCGCGGGCCAACGGAATCGAGAAGATGACCACGTAGGACAGGCCCGATGCCGCCACCAGCGCCACCCGCCACCATTCGTAGGGCCGAGCCACCACCGCGAGCACCCACACTGCGCTGACGAGAAGCGTGATCAGCGCCACCGTGGAAGCCTGCGTCTGCTCGAGCACGGTCGACGCGCGCCCCTGATAGGCGAGCAGATACGAGGTGAAGGTCGCGATGCCGACCACGAGCCCCGACGGCAACGCCGACGTCATCACCCTGCGCACGAAACCGGAATGTGCGCGTTCGCGGTTGGGCGCCAGCGACAGGATGAACGCCGGGATGCCGATGGTGAACCAGGCCGCGATCGTCACGTGAATCGGTTGGAACGGGAACAGCAGCGGGTCGGTACCGAAGACCTTCGACGACAGCCCGGCCAATCCCACCAGCACTGCCAGCAGCACGGAGTACACGGTCTTGGTGAGGAACAGGTTGGAGACGCGCTCGATGTTGCCGATGACGCGGCGGCCCTCGCCGACCACGTAAGGTAATGTCGCGAACTTGTTGTCCAGCAAGACGATCTGCGCCACCGCCCGTGACGCGGAACTACCCGAACCCATGGCAACGCCGATGTCGGCGTCCTTGAGCGCGAGCACGTCGTTGACGCCGTCGCCGGTCATCGCGACCGTGTTGCCACGCGACTGAAGCGCGTGCACCATGGCGCGCTTCTGATCCGGCCGCACCCGACCGAAGGTGGTGTACTCCTCGAGCGTGTCAGCGAGCGCGCCTGCGTCCGCTGGCAACTGGCGGGCGTCCATCGTCTCGCCGTGCAGACCCAGCGAACCGGCCACCGCGCCGACGGACACCGCGTTGTCGCCAGAGATGACCTTGACCGTGACCTTCTGTGCGGCAAAGTATTCCAGGGTGTCGCGAGCGTCAGGCCTGACGCGTTGCTCGAGCACGACCAAGGCAACGGGGCTGACCTCGCCAGGTGCGTCGGCCGCATCGACGGACCGATCGGAGGAGCCGAGCAACAGCACCCGTAGCCCCTGCGCCCCGATGCGCTCGGCCTCCTCCGCATCGGCCGACGCCGGGTCGAGCAACACGTCGGGCGCCCCGATGACCCAGTTGCCGTGCTCGCCGTACGACGTCCCGCTCCACTTGGTCGCCGACTTGAACGGAGCGCTCGCCGTCGCCGTCCAACCAGGCGGCATCTTGTACGCCTCGCCGATCGCGGCCATGCTGGCGTTGGGGTGGGTGTCGTCGTTGGCGAGCTGCGCGAGTACCTCGCCGCTGTCTAGCGACGAGAGCGACTTCAGTTCGCTTACCCGCATACCGTTCTCGGTCAAAGTGCCCGTCTTGTCGGCGCACACCACGTTGACACGGGCCAGCCCCTCGATGGCGGGCAGTTCCTGCACCAGGCACTGGCGCCGACCAAGTCGGACCACGCCGACCGCGAACGCAATCGACGTCATCAGCACCAGGCCCTCAGGCACCATCGGCACGAGCGCACCGACCATGCGCAACACCGATTCCCGCCAGCCGACATCGGTGGTGAACAGCTGGGTGTAGATGATCAGAAGCCCGGCCGGGATCAACAAGTAGGTGATGAACTGCAGAATCTTGTTGATGCCAGTACGCAATTCGGACTTCACCAGGGTGAACTTGCTGGCCTCCTCCGCCAACTTCGCGGCATACGCCTCACGGCCGACATTGGTGGCCCGGTACGCGCCGCTACCCGCGACGACGAAGCTGCCCGACTTCACGTCGTCCCCCGCATCCTTGTCCATCGGGTCGGCTTCACCGTTGAGCAGCGATTCGTCGACCTCGAGGTTCGCCTCCTCCAGAACTACTCCGTCGACGACGATTTGATCGCCCGGCCCGAGCTCGATGACGTCGTCGAGCACGACCTCGCTCGGCGCAACTGCGGTGGTCCCAGATTGCCTGCGCACCATGGGTTTCGCCTGTCCGACGATCGCCAGCTTGTCGAGCGTCTGCTTGGCGCGCACCTCCTGGACGATGCCGATCGCGCTGTTGGCGACGATGAGGATGCCGAACAGCCCGTTGATCACCGACCCGGTGCTCAGCACGATGACGAGCAGCACCCCCAGAATCGCGTTGATCCGGGTGAACACGTTGGCCCGGACGATCTCGGAGACGGAGCGGGCCGCCCGACTCGGTACGTCGTTCGTCTGGCCTGTCGCGACTCGCTGCGCGACCTCGGCGTCGGAAAGGCCAACGGCAAGTGCAACGCTCATCGCGTAAAGGTCCCCTTTCCGTCTTGGTCGTAGTACTCGAGCTTCAGGCTGTTCCCATCGAACGTCGCCTTGGAAAGGCTGCCGGGTGGCGAGTTCTCGGTGACGAAGCTGACGCTGAACACGTTGCCGTCCCAATGCTTCAGCGGGACGACCAGTTTGGGCCCAAGGGCCAACTCGAGCCCACCGTTCTGCTCCGTCACACGTGCGGGCCCCCAGAAGGAGTTTGCGTACTCGCCGACGTAGCTGGCCAACGGTGCCGCGGGGGCGGGGTTGGTGGGTGACTGCTTGCCGATCAGCGAGCCGAACGGCTCGTCCATGTCGGCGAACGCCTGCTCGTACAACGTCCGCCAATCCTCCCGGACCTCACCGAACTGGACGAGGTCGGCGAACTCCGCAGTGAGCGTCTCCGGGATGCCCGACGGCGTGGCGTTGGTGAGCGCGACGATCGCGACGTCCGCCGACGGGATGATGACGAAATTGGTGCCCGAGCCGAGTTCGAATGCGCCCGAGTGACTGAACTGCACGCGCGCGGCGGACGTTGTCCCGACGTTGAAGCCGTAACCGTAGAAGCCGGGGCGCGCCGCGGGCTCGGACGGCGGGCTCGACACGCTCTGCGGCGTGAGCGCGGGCAGCAGTGCCTTCGGATCGACGACCTGCTGCCCGTTGAACTTGCCGTCGGCAAGCATCATGGTCAGCCACTTGGTCATGTCGTTCACGGACGAGCTCACTCCGCCAGCGGGCGCCTCGGGCTGGGGGTCGCGGATGTAGATCGGGTCGTACTTCCCGTCGACGTGAATGTGGCCGACGGCGCGATCGGGGCGGGCCATGTACTCGTCGAACCGCGAGCTGGACGACGTCATGCCCAACGGCTTGTAGAGCACGTCCTGGCTGAGGTCCTCCCAGGACTTGCCCGCCGCGACTGCGACTGCCTCGGCGCCAGCAGTCAACCCGAAGTTGGTGTACGCGTACGAGGTACGGAATGGGGCCAGCGGATAGTCCCGCAACTTGTCCAGCACGTAGCGCCGGTCATAGCCGAGATCCTCGAGCAGATCACCCGCGTGGTCGGGCAGCCCGGACCGGTGCGCGTACATGTCGCCGATGGTCACCATCTTCGTGACGGCCGGGTCGGATAACGCAAACCATGGCAGTTTCTCGACGATGGGCGTATCCCAGCTGATCGCGCCCAGCCCCACCTGCTGGGCGACGACCGTCGACCCCAGCGGTTTGGACAGCGACGCCAACTGGAAGACGGTGTCGGGGTCGATCTTGTTGACGGCGGCATCGCCATCTAGCACGTCCTTGACTCCGAAACCCTTCGCGTACACCGTCTTCCCGCCGTGCACCACGGCGACGGCCATGCCGGGGATCCCAGACTTCTTCATCAGCTCGTCGACGATGCCATCGATCTTGGCGACCGCGTTGTCGACGGCGTTGTCCGGCAACGGCATTGCGGGGACCAGCGGAGGCGCAAGATCGGACGTCGCTGGAGTGCTTGACCGTTCAGCGGGCTTCGAGTCACATCCTCCGATGAAGACCACCGCGACGGCCAAGACGACCAGGCGAAACATCGTTGAACGCTGCACACCAGCACGCTAGTCGGTCACGTCCTCCACCATGGGTCTATCGGCACCGAGGCGGATTCGATGCGCTGGCCGGGCCTTGGCGTCGCCACCGCCACGCCCTCTTGCTCGGCAGCCGTGAGCATCCGTTCCACCGGCTCGGACCAGGGGTGCGGCGCAAGCCGGAACGTCGCCCAGTGGATGGGCACCAGCAGACCGGTATCGGTGACGTCCCGGTGCGCGCGGACCGCGTCCTCGGGGTTCATGTGAATGTCCGGCCAACCCGGGTGGTACGCGCCGATTGGCATGAGCGTGAGGTCGAACGGACCGTGATCCGAGCCGATGTCGGCAAAGCTCTTGGTGTAGCCGGTATCTCCCCCGAAGAAGACGCGGTGCGCTGGACCGATCAACGCCCAGGACGCCCACAGTGTGACGTTGCGGTTCACGAACCGACCGGAGAAGTGCCTTGCCGGCGTGCACACCAGGGTGAGTTCGCCGAGCGTCGCACTTTCGTTCCAGTCGAGTTCGACGATCCGGTCGGCCGGAATGTGCCACCGCCGCAGATGCGCACCGATGCCAAGCGGCACGAAGAACTTTGCGCGCTGCATGCGAGCCAGTTGCTTCATGGTGTCGACGTCGAGGTGGTCATAGTGGTCGTGACTGATGATCACCGCGTCGATGGCGGGCAGCGCCTCCAACTCCGATGGCGGTGGGTGGAGTCGCTTCGGGCCGACGGCACGTGACGGCGAGCATCGTTCGCTCCATACCGGATCGGCGAGCACGCGGTAGCCATCGACCTCGATGACCGCCGACGAGTGGCCATACCAGGTGACGGCCAGGTCGGCGGCGGGCAGTCCGGCCGCAGGGGTGACCAGCGGGACCGGCCCGGCCGGATGCTGGTTGACGCTGCCTGCGATGACTTCGCGCGCAAGGAGAAACTGTTCCTGGCGGCTCAGGCTGATGTCCGAGGCGGGTTCGAGATTGGCGAACACGCCGTCGCGGTAGTTCGGTGAGCGCTTCGCAACGGCGTCGATCTCGACCGGGGACGCACCGAGCGCCGACGGGGCGCCCTGCACCGCGCGCAGCGCCCAGCCGCCGCCGACGATGGCCGCAGTGCCACCAGCCAGCCGGACCGCCGCGCGAAGCATCTAGGCGCCCTGGAAGTTCGGCGGGCGCTTCTCGATGCGAGCCACCTGCGCCTCGATGACGTCCTGACTGTTCCAGGCCTTCTCGAACAGATCCTGGTGGGCAGGCCACGGATCTTCGTACGCACCGTCGTCGTTGAGCACCCGCTTGGCGTGTTGGAGGGCCAGCGGAGCGTAGCCGGCGAGCTGGGCGGCCCAGGCCTGCGCGTCGGCCAGCGTGCCAAGCCGGTTGGCCATCCCCGTTTGGAGCGCATCGTCCGCGGTGAGCCGCTCGGCGGCGATCAACATGCCACGGGCTCGGCCCGCACCCACCAGAGACGTCAGGCGGCGGATGCTCCAGTTATCCAGCGCCAAACCGTATTTCGCGACGGGGAACTGAAAGTACGCCTCGGGACTGACGACGCGCAGGTCGCATATCATCGAGAGGATTACCCCCGCCCCGATCGCCGGGCCGTTGATCGCACCGATGACGGGGATCGGCGCCGCATCGATGGCGAGGTTCAGCGCCTTGGCCTTGTCGGGCAGCTTCTCCGCCATCCCCGCAGCGTCCGTGAGGTCGGCACCGGAGCTGAACACGTGGCCCGCGCCGGTGAGCACGATGGCGCGCACGTCGGCGGCCGCGGCGTGCTCTACCGCCTCCCTCAAACCATCGACGAGCTCGCAGTTCAGCGCGTTGCGACGGTCCTCCCGTTGCATCTCCAGGGTCATGACGTCGCCGTCGCGAGTAACTCCAATCATGGCTAGAGCCTATCGACCGTCCAGCTAGCCTTGCACTGTGAGCCGGATCGGCGCCGTAGCGCTGCGTGATGCCGTGCTGGATGGAGGGTCCTTCATCAGCTGGGACACCACGCCGTTGGACGTCCATCCCGACGCCTCGTATCGCAGCGAACTGGCCGACGCCCGCGCCAAGACCGGCCTCGACGAATCGGTGCTGACGGGCGAGGGCCTGGTCTTTGGGCGCAGGATCGCGGTGGTGGCCTGCGAGTTCGACTTCCTGGCCGGCTCGATCGGGGTGGCCGCCGCCGAACGCATCACCGCGGCGGTGGAACGCGCGACGGCCGAGCGGCTGCCGCTGGTGGCATCGCCGAGTTCAGGGGGCACCCGCATGCAGGAGGGCACGGTCGCCTTCCTGCAGATGGTCAAGATCGCCGCCGCCGTCGAACTGCACAAACAGGCCCACCTGCCGTACCTGGTCTACCTCCGTCATCCGACCACCGGCGGGGTGTTCGCGTCGTGGGGCTCGCTCGGCCACGTCACGGCGGCCGAACCGGGCGCACTGATCGGCTTCCTGGGGCCACGCGTGTACGAGCACCTCTACGGAGAACCGTTTCCGCCGGGTATTCAGACCGCGGAGAACCTCCATCGCCACGGCGTCATCGACGGGGTGGTGCCGCTCGAACTGCTGCGCGCGACCTTGAACCGCGCCTTGAAGGTGGTAGCCGATGCCCCAGGGGCCCCGCCTGCGGCACCCGCCGAAGAAGCGGTGCCCGACGTACCCGCGTGGGACTCCGTCGAGGCGTCCCGGCGGCCCGATCGACCCGGCATCGGATACGTGCTGCGCCAAGGGACGACGGAACGCGTGCTCTTGTCAGGCACCGAAAGGGGCGAAGCAGCGACGACGGTGCTTGCGCTGGCCAGGTTCGGCGGCCAGCCCGCGGTCGTGGTCGGCCAGCAGCGGCTGGTCGGTGGACTGGCCGGTCCCGCCGCGTTACGGGAGGCCCGCCGCGGCATGGCCCTGGCCGCCGGGCTGAGGCTGCCGCTGGTGCTCGTCATCGACACCGCGGGGCCCGCACTGTCGGTGGAGGCCGAGCAGGATGGCCTGGCCGGTGAGATCGCCCGCTGCCTCGCCGAACTCGTCACGCTCGACACCCCGACGGTCTCGGTGCTGCTCGGCCAGGGCAGCGGCGGCCCGGCGCTGGCGATGGTGCCCGCTGACCGGGTGTTGGCCGCACTGCACGGTTGGCTGGCCCCGCTACCGCCGGAAGGGGCCAGCGCCATCGTCTACCGCGACGTCGACCACGCTCCGGAACTTGCTGCAGCACAAGGCATTCGGTCCTCAGACCTGATGCGGAACGGAATCGTCGACGCCATCGTGCCCGAACGTCCCGACGCCGCGGACACCCCTGCGGACTTCACGCAACGGCTGTCGGCCACCATCGCGACCGAACTCCATCGGCTGCGGTCGGTCCCCGACGAGCAGCGACTGGCCTCCCGGCTGCGCCGCTACCGCCGCATCGGGCTGCGCTAGGTCGCGCGCCGCCGAAATTTTGTCGGACCCCGCTGAGATGATGGCGTCATGTCCTCCACCGCAGCCTCTTTCGCTGCTGAGGTGCGCCCTGATGAGCGGCTCGATGGGTTGTTCGAAGAGTTGGCGGAGTTGACCGGTCAGCGCAACGCGATCGACGGCAGGGTGGTGCAGATCGTGGCCGAGATCGACCGCGACGAATTGTGGGGCGCCACGAGCGCACGGTCGGTGGCGGCGCTGGTGGCCTGGAAGACCGGCACGTCATCAAAGAACGCCAGCACGATCGCCAGCATCGCGCACCGGCTGCAGGAGTTCCCGCGCTGCGCTGAGGGGATGCGGGAGGGCCGGTTCTCACTGGATCAGGTCGGCGTCATCGCCGACCGGGCGGCCGACGGATCCGATGAGCACTACGCCTATCTCGCCGAAAGCGCCACGGTCAGCCAACTGCGCACCGCGATCAAGCTCGAACCGCGACCCGATCCCGATCCCGAGCCGCGACCCGACCACGATCCTCAACCAGAGCCGCCGCGGTCGATCACCAAGACCAGTGACGAGGAGTCCAGCACCTGGCGGATCACCCTGCCGCACGACGAAGCGGCCACCTTCGACGCCGCCCTGCAGTCTCACCAGGATGCCGTGGTCACCGAGTGGAAACGCGACCACGGC
The DNA here is from genome assembly GCA_025966225.1 of Mycobacterium sp. Classification (GTDB taxonomy): domain Bacteria; phylum Actinomycetota; class Actinomycetes; order Mycobacteriales; family Mycobacteriaceae; genus Mycobacterium. The sequence continues at coordinate 25,763 of JAOPVI010000396.1, forward strand.
ATGGGTGACAGCGTGTCCGAGCAGACCCCACCATTCCCGGGCGCCGTCGACGGATTCATGAGTCTGGTCGAGGCCGGCTGGGACGCCGAGGTAGCCCGCCGACCGCACGGACAGCACACCACCGTGATCGTGCACGTCGACGTCGAGAACCGCATCGCCGCACTGCATCTGGGTCCGCTGCTGTCCGACGACGAGCGCCGCTACCTGCTATGCGACGCGACCTGCGAGGTCTGGTTCGAACGGCACGGGCAGGTCATCGGGTCAGGGCGCGAGACCCGGCAGATCAGTCGCCGGCTTCGCCGAGCGCTCGAGCACCGTGACCGCTGCTGCGTGGTGCCCGGCTGCGGGGCCACCCGCGGTCTGCACGCCCACCACATCCGGCACTGGGAGGACGGCGGTCTCACCGAACTCGACAACCTGGCGTTGGTGTGCCCGTATCACCACCGGTTGCATCATCGGGGCCTCATCACCATCACCGGAGCGGCTCACCAACTCACCGTCATCGACAGCGCCGGTCGAGTTCTGCACCCGGGATCGTTGGCCCGTCCGCCCACGACACCGCCACCCGCAGTAGCACCCTGCCGCGGACCCACCGGCGAACGCGCCGACTGGTGGTGGTACCAACCCTTCCAACGACATCCACCACCTACGATCGACTGACCATCTCACTGCGAAAGTTGTTGAGCCAGAGGGCCTCGCGTGCGGCGCAGCTCATGCGGTGGCTCAGCGCGGCAGACTTCGGCGAAAGAGCTCGGCCGGTCGGCCGCGAGTGCCCTCGGTGCCACGCCTCGTCTGCGTCAGCTTGCAGGTCTTCAGCATTCTGCGGCGAAAAGTATCGGGTTCAAGTTTCGCGCCCAGAACGGCTTCGTGGACGCGGCGCAGATCGCGCATCGTGAACTCCTCGCCGAGGAGTCCACCGGGGTCGGGCGAGGCGAGGTAGCGACTGCGCAACTCTGCTACGGCGAGCGCGATGATCTCGTCGTGCTGAAACGGCAGCCGACCGGGATTCGCGACGGGCATCAACCGCGTGCGATCGCGGAACCGCGTCGCCAACTGGTCCAGTGGCACGACGGCGGAATGCGCAACGGACATCACCCAGCCGCGGGGGTCGCGATCGGGTTCATCGAAGACGCGCAACTGGCGGGGTCGAAGGCCTTTGACGCCCGCCTTCTCCAGCAGTGAACGCTCGACCGCGGCGGCGAGCCGTTCGTGCTCGCGCACGATTCTGCCCGGTAGTGCCCAGCCCGTGCCGTCGTTGCGCCGTGCCTCGAGGACCACCAGCTCGTCGTGTTCGACTGTGAGAAGCGCGGTGTCGACGGCCACCGATGGTCGCGGATAGTCGGCGAGCGTCTTCCCTTCGGCGTCGACGTCCATGTAAGGAATTCTTGTCACCCCTTCGCTGTATGTTCTGTTTAGCTCATTATTGCGCAAAGTGCGCACGGGGAGGGGACGACATGACTTTGACTACCGCACAGATCGATCGGGCCTGCGGCGTACTGGTGGCCACCGCAGCGGGGGACGCACTGGGGGCGCCTTACGAGTTCGGACCTCCGCGTGGCCCCGAACTCGAAGTCGCCATGGTGGGTGGCGGCGGCTTCGGCTGGGCACCCGGCGAGTGGACCGACGACACTTCCATGGCGATGGCCATCGCCGAGGTCGCCGCGACGGGAGTCGACCTGCGTGACGACGCCGCACTGGACGCCATCGTGGCCCGCTGGTACGAGTGGTCACGCACGGCCACCGACGTCGGCAACCAGACCCGAAGTGTGCTGGGCACCGTTGGCAGGATGGGCCTTTCGGCCGCCAACGCCCTGACGGCCAGCCGTGAACTGTACGAGCGCACCGGCCACGCCGCGGGCAACGGCTCGCTGATGCGAACCGCACCCGTGGCACTGGTGTACCTGGACGACGAGGACGCCCTGGTCGAGGCGGCGGGCACGCTCAGCGCGCTCACCCACTTCGACCCAGACGCCGTCGACGGCTGCATCCTGTGGTGCTGCGCCATCCGCCACGCGGTGCTCACCGGCGAGCTCGACGTGCGTGTCGGCCTGCGCCACCTCGCCGCGGAACGGCGCGCGCTGTGGACCGACCGGATCGACACCGCCGAACGCTCGCGGCCGTCGGACTTCGGGCGCAATGGCTGGGTAGTCGAGGCGCTGCAGGCGGCCTGGTCGGCCATCGCGATGACCAACACCGGCGAGGGCCTGCCCGCCGAGCACCTCAGCCGCGGGCTGGACGCCGCGGTGCGCGGCGGCAATGACACCGACACCGTCGCCGCGATCGCGGGCGGCCTGCTCGGCGCCGCGTACGGCGCGTCGGCCGTGCCCGGTGAGTGGCGTCGGCTGTTGCACGGCTGGCCCGGTATCCGGGCGCGTGGTCTGGTGGCCCTGGCGAACCGGGTCATCAAGGCGGACCGCGAGTTTCCGCGTCCAGTCGAGCCCGCGATCGCGGTTCGCCATCCTTACGACGAGGGCGTGTGGCTGGGCAATGCCGCGGCGTTGCGGCACCTGCCCGACGGCGTCGACGTCATCGTCTCGATGTGCCGGGTGCACGATGACGACCTGCCCACCGGCGTCGAGCAGATCGACGTACGGCTGATCGACCGCGAAGGCGCCGAGGCCAACCCGAATTTGGACTTCGTGCTGGCCGATACGGCCGACCTGATCGACCATCTGCGCCGCGAAGGGCGGACGGTGCTCGTCCACTGTCACGGCGCCTACAGCCGGACGCCGATGATGGGTGCCTGGTACGGGGCGCGAGCGTGCCGTGCCAGCGCGGAGGAGGCGCTCGCGGCCGTGCTGGCGGTGCTGCCGGGCGCGAACCCCAACCCGGCGTTTCGCGCAGCGCTGAACCGCCTGGCCCCGTAGCCGCCCGTCCAACGATGGCATCCTGGGAGAGATGGACTCGGTGCTGCACTTCTGGTGGCTGATCTTTCCGCTGAGCGGTGTGATCGGCGGCGGCATTCGGGCGGTGGCCGCGGCCAACGAGCGGCGCGCCGTACGGCGGCTCGAGCGGTACCGGATCAAGCAGCAGACCAAGGTCGCGGTGGCCGAGGCATCCGGGCGGGGCAGGCTCGACGAAGCCGCGGCACGGCGCGAAGCCACCAAACTCCTGGAGCGGCACGACCGCACCGATGCGCGGTGGCTGACATATGAGGTCGACGTCGCCAAACTGCTGGACTTCCCGATGATGACCGACATGCGCCAGTCGCTCACCGTCGCGTTCCACAAGGCCCGCAGTCGTGCCGACCTACTGCGGCCGGGCACCGTCGACGACGTGGATCGGGCGTCCCTATTCGACTATCGCGACGCCGTGCACGAGTACGTCGCCGCGTTCGACGTCGCCGAGGCCGAGGCCATCCGCAGGCGCCGCAGCGACTTCTCGACAGCGGGCCAAGAGCGGATCGAACGTGCCCAGCGGCTGATTCGACTCGCCACCGACGAGGCGGCCACCCCCGACGAGCGGCACAGCGCCTACGCGAAGGCGTGCCGCGAGCTCGACGGCCTCATCGTGCTGCCTGCGGCCACCCGGGTCGCCATCGAGAGCCAGGTCGCGGGCGAGCTCGAGGCGTAGCGCTTTGGGCCGGTTCGGCTGCCCGCCCGGCTCGCCGAGTGTGAACCAAACGACGAAATCGGGCCGACAACGTCGCCAAGTTCACACTCGCGCGGTCAGCTGCCAATCGCGTAGCGCTGCAGCGTCGGACCCAGCCACTCGACGAGCTCCTCGCTCGACATCGCGACGACTGGTGGTAGCCGAAGCACGAAGCGGCACAACGCCATCCCGAGCACCTGGGTCGCGATCAGGCCGGCCCGGCGGGGGGCGTCGTCGGGCACGAACTTCGCGATGGCGGGCATCAATTGCGCCGCGAAGATGTCCTTCATACGAAGCGCCGCTTCGGCATTCGTCGTCGACGAACGCAACAGCACGACAAGCGCGTCGTCCTCCTCCCAGCGTGTCAGGAAGTGCGTAACCAACGCCCGCCCAATTTCGTCCGGCGAGACCTCGGACAGGTCGGGAAAGCGCAAATCGAACTCTGCGGCCGCCGCGAACAACTGGTCCTTGTTGCCGAAGTACCGCATCACCATCGACGGGTCGATGTTCGCGTCCGCCGCGATGGCCCTGATGGTGGCGGCCTCGAACCCCGATTCGGCGAACCGCTCCCTGGCCGCAGCGAGGATCACGGCCTTCGTCTGATCTGCCTTTCTACCCATGCCAACAAGTGTAGGCCAACAAGTGTTGACTTTTCTACGAGCCTGACGCAGGATGGAAATACCAACACGTGTTGGCAAACTTCTAGAGAGGGAGATTCAAGTGAACGACACCGACGTGCTCATCGTGGGAGCCGGTCCGACCGGGCTGACCTTGGCCGCATCGTTGCTGCTCAAGGACGTCAACGTCGTGCTCATCGACCGGCAGGCCGAGGGCGCGAACACCTCGCGCGCCGCTGGGGTCAACGCCCGCACCCTCGAGGTGCTCGACGGCTCCACTGGGCTAGACGTGACCCGTCGCCTCGTCAAAGAGGGCATCGAGGCGCCCCGCTTCGCGATCCGGGACGGCGCCAAGGTCCTGCTGAACATCGACTTCAGCGGTCTGGACACCGCCTACCCGTTCACCCTGCTCATCCCCCAGTCGACCACGGAACGGCTGCTGCTCGACCGCGTGCGCGAACTCGGCGGCGACGTCATCCGACCCAAGGTGCTCGCGACCGTCGTCCAGGACGCGACGGGCGTCACCGCGACGTTCGATGACGGCGACACCATTCGAGCCAGCTACGTCGTCGGAGCCGACGGCATGCACAGCACCGTGCGCGCGCAGGCCGGCATCGGCTTCTCCGGCGGCGCGTACGAGCATTCGTTCGTACTCGCCGACGCCCAACTCAGCGGCGACGCACCCACCGACGAGGTGCGACTGTTCTGGGCGAGTGAGGGCCTCACCGTCGTCGCACCGCTGCCCAACGGCGACTTCCGCGTCGTCGCGCCCGTGGACGACGCGCCGGAGGAGCCGTCGGTGGAGTTCGTTCAGCAGCTCCTCGACGCCAGGGGCCCCGGCGGCATCACCGTGATGGGCATCGCCTGGGGCTCGCGGTTCCGGATCCACCATCGCGTGGCCGACACGTACCGCGCGGGGCGGATGCTGCTCGCGGGCGACGCTGCCCACGTGCACAGCCCAGCCGGTGGCCAGGGCATGAACCTGGGCATCCAGGACGCGGTCGCCCTGGCCGATGCGTTGGCGGCGGTGCTCGGCGGCGGGCCCGACTCCGTGCTCGACGCGTACAGCGCCACCCGGCGTCCGATAGCCCAGCAGGTCGTCGAGTTGACCGACCGGCTGACGAAGCTCGCCACGCTGCCCCGCGCCCTTCGCCCGGTGCGAAACGTCATGCTCGGCATCATCGGCCGCATCCCGGCGGCCACGCGGGCAATCGCGTCGCGGCTATCCGGACTGGTCTACCGCTGACCAACCCCCGGGTCGCTTCGCGCTCCCCCGCAAGCGGGGGGACCCCCAGCGCCGGATTCGGTTTGAGCTGTCGGTGCCCATGGGAACCATGACGGCATGACGGAGCAGAGAACCTATCCACACGGCGTGCCTAGTTGGGTCGACACCATCGCGCACGACCTAGACGAGACCAAGCGCTTCTACGCCGGCCTCTTCGACTGGACCTTCACCGATGCCATGCCAGCCGACGCCCCAGGCAACTATCTGATCGCCACCCTTGGCGGCGATGACGTCGCCGCCATCGGGTCACCGGACTCGGCCGACGAAGTCCCGTCGTGGCACACCTACATCGCGGTCGACGACGCTGACGCCACGGCCAAGGCCGTCGAGGCGGCGGGCGGTGCCGTGACACTGGCCCCCGTCGACGCAGGGCCGGGCGGTCGGCAGGCGGTGTGCGTCGACCCGCGGGGCGCCGAGTTCCGACTATGGCAAGCCCGCAAACGGCTCGGCGCGCAACTCGTCAACGAGCCCGGGTCGTGGAACTTCAGCGACCTGCAGACCACCGACCCCCATGCCGCCACCACGTTCTATGCGACGGTGTTCGGCTGGGAGGTCGACGACGTCGGGTTCGCGACCATGGTGCGGCAGCCCGGGTACGGCGCCCACCTGGCCGCGACGGTCAACCCCGACATCCTGAAGATCCAGTCCGATGTGAACGCACCGCCGGGATACGAAGATGCCGTCGCGTGGATGGGCATCGTCGCCGAAGGCCACCCCGAGCACTGGCGGGTGTCCTTCACCGTCGCCGATCGTGACTCGTCGGCAGCGGCCGTCGAAGACCTGGGCGGCACCGTGGTCGAAACCGAGGATTCGGAGTGGACGAAGACGGCCACCGTCCGCGATCCGTGGGGCGCGGAATTCGTGCTCAGTCAGTTCACCCCGCCCAAGAAGTAGCCGGAGGCGTTCCGGCAAGCTGTGGCGATGGAGACCATCGAAGCTGACTATCTGGTGGTCGGGGCTGGCGCGATGGGCATGGCGTTCGTCGACACCCTCATCACCGAGACGGACGCGACCGTGGTGATCGTCGACCGAAACGATCAGCCCGGCGGCCACTGGAACACCGCGTATCCATACGTGCGGCTCCACCAGCCGTCCGCCTACTACGGCGTGAACTCGCGACGGCTGGGCACCGACTCCATCGACGCCAGCGGCTGGAACGAAGGGTTCTACGAGCTGGCAGGCGGAAGCGAGGTCGTCTCCTACTACGACACCGTGATGCGCCAGCATTTGCTGCCATCCGGTCGGGTGGAGTACTTCCCCATGAGCGAGTACGAGGGGGAAGGCCGCTTTCACACACTGGGTGGCGAAGACTACTGCGTCGAGGTCCGACGCCGCATCGTCGACGCCACCTACCTGAGCATCATCGTCCCGTCCATGCGGCCGCCGGCCTACGGCGTCGAGGGCGTCACGTGCATCCCACCCAACGGCCTACCCCGACAACCGGTCCACGACCAGTACGTCATCGTCGGGGCAGGCAAGACGTCCATGGACACTTGCCTGTGGCTGCTGCGCCACGGCATCCCACCGGAGCGGCTCACCTGGATCAAGCCACGCGACTCCTGGATTCTCGACCGCGCCGCCCTGCAACCGGGCGTGCAGTTCGCCCGGAGGGTACTTGCCGACTTCTCCGCGCAGTCGCGGGCGATCAGGAAGGCGACGTCGATCGACGACCTCTATCTACAACTCGAGGCGTTGGGCTGCCTGCTGCGCATCGACCAGTCCATCGAGCCCACCATGTACCGGTGCGCGATCCTGTCGCAGGGTGAACTCGAGAAGCTGCGCCTCATCGAAGACGTCGTCCGGATGGGCCGCGTCCTGTCGATCGAACGGGGCCGCGTGGTGCTCGACGACGGCACCGTCGACACCGCTCCGGCAGCGCTGTACGTCGACTGCACCGGTGACGGCATCGGGTTACGCGACGCCACCCCGGTCTTCTCCCCTGGCCACCTCACGCTGCAGTCGGTACGCACGTGTCAGCCGGCCTTCAGCGCGGCTGTCACCGCCCGCGTCGAGGCCATGGACGCCGACGACGACACCAAGAACGGCTACTGCCTGCCGGTGCCGCATCCGACGAATCCGATCGACTGGCTCACGATGACGCTGGCGTTCAACCACAACCAGTTGCGCTGGTTCGACGACCCCGAGCTAATGCACTGGCTCAACCGCGCCCGGCTCAACGCGGTCAGCCACATGCAGACCGACGACAAAGCCGCCCAAGAAGGCGCCGCCAAGATCGCGCCGCGACTGCGGACCTCCAACGAAAAGCTCGAAGTGCTACTGGCACAGGGCTAGAGCCCGAGCAGTCGGACGCTCACTTCACGCATCTCGACCTTGCGCACCTTGCCGGTCATCGTCATGGGGAACTCGTCGACGACGTGGATGTAGCGGGGGATCTTGTAGTGCGCGAGTTTCCCCGTGGCGAAGGCACGCACGGCCTCGGCGTCCAGCGGTGCGCGACCGGGTTTCAACCGGATGCACGCGCACGTCTCCTCGCCGTAGTTCGGGTCCGGCACTCCGATGACCTGAGCGTCCTCGATGTCGGGGTGGGTATAGAGAAACTCCTCGAGGATCGGGGTGTCGGTCGGCCCTGCGT
>JAOPVI010000415.1 GCA_025966225.1 Mycobacterium sp.
GCGGACGCCTTAGTCGCTGGCTGCGTCGCAACCGCTGACCGCACTTATCCCCAGTTGCCATTTCATCCACAGGTTTGGTCTGGGTAGCGGTCCTGTTGCCTCATGTCAAGATGCGCGCGAAGGCGGGCTCGTTGCCTCATGTGACCGTGCGCGTTTGGGAAGTTGGGCTTTGGCGGTGGGTCCGGCTTTGCTGGTGGTCATTGTGAGGAGCTGAGCTGTCAGGGCTTGGATCTGGCGCTGGGTGGCGGCGGGATTGATCAGGGAGTAGGTCCGGGTCAGCGCTACTATGCGCTCCACGGTCATGGCGGGATGATCGATCGCGCGGTGAAACGGGGTGGCCGCGGTGTCATGTTTCTTGGACACCTTGGCGCCGTGACGGACCTTGGTTAGCAGTTTCTGTTGCGGGTAGAAGTAGTTGGTCAGCTTGGACTGCAGATGCCAGATTTCGTTGAGTAGCAATAGTTCTGCGGCGGTGTCGTAGCGGTGGTAGCCGACCACTGTGCGCACCACCGCCCAGTTCTTCTGCTCGACGTGACAGCCGTCGTTCTTGTTGCCCGGTCGAGCGCGGGTGAAGGTGATCTGGTGGCGTTCGCACCATTGCAGCAAGGTGACGTTGATGAATTCCGATCCGTTGTCAGAATCCACCCCCAGGACCGGGAACGGCATCTTGTACGCGATGTCATTGAGTGCAGCCATGACACCTTTGGCGGCCTTGCTGGGCACTGAGCGGTTCTCGGTCCAGCCGGTGGCGATATCGGTGACGGTCAGCGTGAACGCATGGGGTCCAGCCGGGTTGCCGCCGTCGTGGCAGACCAGGTCGATCTCGACGAACCCGGGTTGGGCGTCGTTCCAGTCGGCCCAGGTGCGCACCGGAATCTGACTTTTGAGCAGCGATCCCGGCTTGGTGGTGCACCTGCCCTTGAGGTGATACTTGGCCCGTTCACTGGCCAGGCGGCGATCGATGGTGGCCGCCGACATCGACACCAACAGTTCCGCGGTGTCCTCATCGATAACCAGCTCCCCGAAAAGGCGCAACACCGCCACCAGCTCGCCCAGCATCGGCGCCAGCCTCTTGCCGGCGGGCATTCCCAGCACTGTCCAGCACACCGTCAGTGCGGCAATGACATCCGGCCCGTACTTCGGTGGCCGCGGACTTCTCGGGGATACCAATGTGGGCTGCAACGCCGTCGTGAGCGTCTTGCGGGCATGGTTACGGTGCCAGCCCGTGGTGGCGCACAACTCATCGAGAATGACGCCCTTGGTCCGTTTGTCCGCCAGCGAGTAACGGATCGCGGTCGTCTCAGTCACTGCCCTGCGCTCGGCCAACGTCAACCCCATCAATTGGGCCTACCGAGGTCATAGCTGACCGGTCAGGTAGGCGCGCCGTCGCACGCGCGCATTTCCGATGAGGCAACGAAGAGCCATTTCGAGGCCTTTCACGCGCATTTCGGATGAGTCAACGCGCCCCCAGGGAGCTCAAATGCATGAACAGCTGTTCGACTGTGTCGCACAAGTAATGGTCAGGGCACTTTGCATGTCTCGTCTGTGTCGCCTCATCTAGCGCGTCCGAGCGTGTCTTGGGACATTGATGGGACGCCGGGTCACGCCTCGATTCGACCCCCCTCGAGGCCGCCTGGGATGTCCGGAGCATCCAGGAATCCCGGGCGATTCAGCTCCCCGAGCACGACGACCAGCTGGTCTGATATGGCCGAGCCATTGGCACTTTGGTAACACAAACGGACGCGGCGATTTCACCCATCACCACCTCGGCCGTGAAAGCAACGTGTGGTGACCTCGGACGATATCGAACGGTCGACCGTTGGTGTGTAAAGCTGCCGCAAAGCGTCCGCCACTGGCGCGGCTCAGCTACCTATGGTGGAGCAGGGCTTCGAGTAGGTGCGCAGCAGTAGCTCCGTTGTCACTGAATGACGCGCCGAGGCAACATCGCCCCACCGACCCCCGTGGTCACCGTTTCGTGATGCCGTGCAGGATGATTGAGCGGAGATGCTCGATGAGTGCGGCCTCACTCAGTGAGGGATTGACCAAAGTGTGCAGCATGACTGCGCCGCGGAGGGTGTCCAATAGTGCACTGCCATCGACGTCTTGGCGCACGACCCCTTCGGCCTTTCCGCGGTCGATCAACCGTACATACGCCGCCCTGACCGGTGCGATGTACTTCGTCTCGGTCTGTTCGACGAGATCGGGACGGTTGTAGAGTTCCGCCGACAACCCGGCAAGGCCAGCCAGGTAAGCGGGATCGGATTGAATCGCCACCATCGCGACGATCAGATCGGTGAGCGAGTCCGCGAATGGCTTGTCATCGTCGATCAACGGCCCTGGATCATCTGTGGTGAAGATTGCGTCCTCCACCAAGACGAATTTCGACCCCCAGTTGTCGTAGACAAAGGGACGTGACACGCCGGCCACCCGCGCGACTTCCGATAATGTGACCTCGTCATAGCCCTTGGCGATCAGGAGTTCCCGCGCAGCGGTGAGCGCGGCTTCGCGGCGGACCTCGTCCTTGGGGCGACCGCCCCGCGTGCTGCCCATCTTCGGCTCCTCCGGTGGCTCAGACAGGACCCTGCGTCGGGAGCGGCGGCGCCATCACGCTGTGACTGTACCCATTGATGTTGGGCGGATCACCGGCTCCGCGTCCAAGTCGGAGACTGAGTTACGTCACCGCGCGTTGAAACGTACGGGCATCACGGTGATCCCGTTGATCCATCCGTGACGCATTCACGTTGGTGCGCCGGTCATTTCGATGTCGGGGAGGTAGTTGGCAATCGTGTTGAACATGATGGTCAGCTCTTTACGCGCCAGGTTGGCGCCGATGCAGTAGTGCGGGCCGTTTCCTCCAAAGCCCAGATGGGGGTTGGGGTCGCGCTGAATGTTGAAAATGAAGGGATCGGCGAAGACGTCCTCGTCGTAGTTGGCCGAGCTGTAGAACAGTCCCACTCGTTGGCCCTGCTTGATCCTCACGCCCCCGATTTCGGCATCCCGGCGCGCCGTACGTTGGAAGACATGGACGGGGCTTGTCCAGCGGATGATCTCGTCCGCCGCAGTCGTGGGCCGGGTCCGCTTGTAGAGCTCCCACTGTTCGGGATGGTTAAGCAGAGCGAACATGCCTGCCGATGTTGCGTTTCGAGTCGTCTCGTTGCCGGCAACCAGCAACAGCAGCATGAAGTAACCGAACTCGATTTCGCTGAGTTGATCACCGTCGGCGTCGGTGGCGACTAGGCGCGAAATGATGTCGTCGGCTGGATTCTTCTTACGCTCTGCGGCGATCTCATACGAGTAGCCCATCAGCTCCGTCATCGCCAGCACGGGATCCTCGACGCAGTCGGGATCTTCGGCGGCCATGATGACGTTCGACCAATGGAACAGCCGCTCATGGTCGTCGGGTGGGAAGCCGACGAGATCGGCGATGGCCTTCAGCGGCAACTGGTGTGCAACGTCTTCGACGAAGTCCCCCTCGGACTTCTCCGCTGCGGCGGTGACGATCTCGCGGGCGGCCGTCGTCAAACTCTCCTCAAGTTTGGCGACGCTGCGCGGCGTGAAGAGCCGCGAGATCAGCTTGCGTAGCCGCGTGTGCACAGGCGGGTCCGAATTGTGCATGAGGATCTTGGCGGCCTCCAGCTGCTCGGCGGCCATGTCGTTGGCATACCGCATGACACAGCCGTTCAGATGCGACGACCACGCATCGGGGTCACGTGAAATCTCGCGGATATGGGCGTGCTTCGAAATCACCCAAAATCCGCCATCGCGGAATCCCCCACCCCTGTCCGGATCTTGCGCGTTCCACCACACCGGTGAGGTCTGCCGCACCCGCGCGAACTGTTCGACGGGCAGGCCGCGAGCCAGCAGGCCGGGGTCAGTGAAGTCAAAACCCTCTCCGAAGTCGAGGTCGGACTGCACGTGTGGTGATGTCGTCATTTATAGAGCTCCTGAGCCGTCGCCAGCGCTTGCAACTTCTGCATGGGGCGTGACAACCACACCCCATGTGAGTTACCTTACATCGCGTAAGGTAATAGTGGGACCGGCCGCACACGACGATTGGGACGCACGACTTGACCAACGATCCCCTGCGCACGCTCTTCGATCTCAACGATCGCACCGCCATCATCACCGGAGGAACCCGCGGCATCGGCATGGCCATCGCCGAGGCCCTGGTGAGCTGCGGCGCCAACGTTGCCGTTGCAAGCCGCAAACCCGAAGCCTGCGCCGGCGCAGCGGACAAATTGCAATCCCTGGGTAGCGGCAAAGCACTGGGGGTACCCACCCACCTCGGTGACATCGACGCGATCAACCGACTGGTCGCGGCCACCGCGCAGGAGTTCGGCGGCGTCGACATCGTCATCAACAATGCGGCCAACGCGTTGGCTCTGCCGCTCGGTGAAATCACCCCGCAAGCCTGGTCGAAATCCTTCTCGGTGAATCTGCAAGGCCCGGTATTCCTCGTCCAGGCGGCCCTTCCCTACCTGCGGGAAAGCCGGCACGCCGCGATCCTCAATGTCGTCTCGGCCGGGGCTTTCATCTTCTCGCCGATGGTTTCGATGTACTCGGCAGCCAAGGCCGCCATGGTCTCTTTCACCCGATCCATGGCCGCCGAATTCGCCTCACAGGGAATCCGCGTCAACGCCCTGGCCCCAGGTTCGGTGGACACCGACATGGTGCGCGGGAACCCACCAGAGTTCATCGACGCCATGAAGGCCTCGGCATTCATGGGTCGCATCGCCGATCCATCCGAAATGATCGGTCCCGCACTACTACTGGTCTCCGATGCCGGCAGTTTCATCACCGGCCAAACCATCATCGCCGACGGCGGCATGGTGCCCCGGTAATCGCCCACCACGGAAAGGTCCCGATATGACTGTTGACAGCGCGACGACGCGCGAGACGAACAAGCAGACGTTACGGCGAGCGATGAGTGGCATTACAGCCCTCGATGCCGACGCGGTCCTTGCTGAACTGCACGACTCACCAGCCTTCGAGCTGCCCTTCGAACCGTCGGTGCCCGACTGTGATCGCGACAGCTTCTTTCAACTGCTGTCGATGATGTTCGTGATGTTCAAGAAGTTCGAAATCACCATCACCGACGTCTACGACCTCGTCGATCCCGACACGCTGATCGCGCGATACCAAAGCGACGCCGAGGGGCGCGACAAACCCGTTGCGTATCAGAACGAATACATCGGTATCTTCCGCTTCGTCGACGGAAAGATCACGTACTGGCGGGAATACGCCAACCCCGACGCATCGCATGCCGCAATCGCGAAGTTCGCCGACGACGCGCCCGCGGTCAGCGCATGAGCGCTGACCCAGTCACTGCAACGTCTGCCCTAGACGTCGAACGACTCGACGACGGCGCCATCGTCGTCCTCACCATCAACCGTCCCCACCGCCGAAACGCACTCGACTCACAAACTTTGGCAGAACTGCATCGGCTCCTCGACACCATAAACGGCGATCCCGCCGCCCGAGCGGTGGTACTCACCGGCGCCGGCAGCGCCTTCTGCGCAGGCGCCGACATCAAGGCCCAACCCGACGATCTCATCGACGCCGCAGCCACACCTCAAACCGCCCTGCAGGCGGCAGCCACCTCGACGGTGGCCATCACGTTCGCCGCACAGGAACTCATGGCGTCGGCTTTCGAAAAAATCCACCGGCTACGTCAGCCCGTGATCGCCGCCATAAACGGGTATGCACTCGGAGGAGGCTTCGCACTGACACTCGCCTGCGACATCCGGATCGCGGTACCGCAAGCAACCTTCGGCGCCGTCTTCATCCGACACGGCGTCTCCGCCTGCGACATGGGCACCAGTTACCACCTACCACGACTGGTGGGAGCCTCCAGAGCCGCAGAACTCATGCTCACCGGCCGCGTCTTCGACGCCACCGAAGCCGCCGCAATCGGCCTCGTCCTCGGCGTCGTCGACGACAACGAGTTACGCGCCACCGCCGTCGCCAAAGCCCGCGAAATCGCCTGTCACTCACCGCTCGCCGTCTGGATGACCAAGGAAACCATGTGGCAAACCGTCGATGCACCCAGCCTGCGCCACGCGCTCGACATCGAGAACCGCACCCAGGTCATGTGCACCACCAACGGAGACCTGGCGAACTCCTTCGCCGCCTTCCGCGAAGACGGCACACCCCAGTGGAACCCGCTGTGACACACGCCCAACACGAGACTGTCAGGAGCAACGAGATGCAACCAATCATCAACTACCAGAACAAGACTGTCGTCGTCACCGGAGCCGCTACCGGAGTAGGCGCCGCCCTCGTCGATAAACTGCGAGCTGCACACGCCGAACGGATAATCGCCCTAGACATCAAGCCGTGCAACGGGCCAATAGACCAGTTCATCCTCGCCGACCTATCCGATCCGTTCGCCGTCGACGACGCAGTCCACCGGCTTCCCGAAAGCATCGACGTCCTGTTCAACAACGCCGGTGTTGCAGCCACACTGCCCCTACCGGTTGTTATGGGCGTCAACGTGCTGGCACCGCGCAGACTCATCGCAGGCCTTCACCTGCGGATGCCTCCAGGAGGCGCCGTAGTCAACACCGCATCGACCGCTGGCGGCGGGTTCATGGAGCGAATGGCGCAGATACTCGAATTGCTCGCAATCGACGACTGGCGCGAGTCCCTGGACTGGGTCGAGGCACACCCAGAACTGACCCAAAACCCCTACGGGTTCTCCAAAGAGTGCACGCAGGTGCTTACCCTGCTGCAGGCTGCACCACTTGCCAAGCGCGGCATACGAATCAACAGTGTCTGCCCAGGGCTCGTCGACACCCCCTTGATCACCGACTTCCAAACATCCATGGGAGCACCGATTCTTGATTGGATGACCAGCCAAAGCGGCGGCCGAAAAGCCACCCCAGGCGAGATCGCCGATGCGCTCGCTTTCCTGGGCTCCGATGCCGCTTGCTACATCAACGGAACCAATCTGCTCATCGATAACGGTTTTTCAGCAGCCATCACCACTAACCAAATCGATTACTCGAACATGCCGGCTATCGACGCGTTGACCAACTCATCGGCATGACCGCCCCGCCACACATCCGGCGCCCGCTGGCTTCCCCATGCCCTGACTTAGGACATTTTAGTGTCGTCGGCGTTTGTCGATTCTGGTGATCGCTTCGCGGAGGTCGTCGGCTAGTGGGTCGGCGGCGGTGAGGATTTGGCGGCCGGCGCGGATTTGCACGGTACGGTAGCGGCGGG
>JAOPVI010000428.1 GCA_025966225.1 Mycobacterium sp.
ATCGACAGGGCAACGGGATTCAGCATCGATCCGCCGATGGCCTGCAGCAGGCGTGCGATGATCAGCGTCTCGATGTTGGGCGCGAGGCTACATAGCAGCGAGCCGCCGGCGAAGACGACGAGGCCGATCTGGAAGACCCGCCTGCGGCCGAACCGGTCGCCCGTCGCTCCGGACAGCATCAGAAGCGACGCCAACACCAGGGTGTAGACGTCGACCACCCACTGCAGCTGGGACGGAGACGCGTGCAGGTCGGTGCGGATGCTCGGTATCGCGACGTTGACGATCGTCGCGTCCATCGACACGATCAGCAGGCTCAGGCAACAGGACACCAGAATGATGGCCTTACGCCGGGGCGGCAGCGTATCGCTGGTTGTATTCACACAACTATTGTCAATCTGCAACTATTATCAATGCAAACGAATCTCGAGTGAGCTACGTCGCAGGTCCGCGGCGAGGGTGCGCAAGATGCCACTTCACTACGGCGTGTCGGGTGCGGACACGCACGCTCGCGCAGAGGTGCGACAGGACCTACCGGCCGTCGATGCCCGCGTAATCGCGTTCCGTGTATCCGGTGTAGACCTGCCGCGGCCTGCCGATCTTGCTGGGCTCCTCGTGCATCTCACGCCAGTGCGCGATCCAGCCCGGCAACCGGCCAAGTGCGAACAGCACCGTGAACATTCGCGTCGGGAAACCCATCGCCCGGTAGATCACGCCGGTGTAGAAGTCGACGTTCGGGTACAGCTTGCGCTCGACGAAGAAGTCATCGGTCAGCGCGACCTCTTCGAGCGACTTGGCAATGTCCAGCAACTCGTCCTGGACGCCGAGCTTGACGAGGATCTTGTCGGCCTGCTCCTTGACGATGCGCGCCCGCGGGTCGTAGTTCTTGTAGACGCGGTGCCCGAAGCCCATCAGCTTGACGCCGTCCTCGCGGTCCTTCACCTTGCGGACGAACTCCTGCACGTCACCACCGCTCTCCTTGATGCCCTCCAACATCTCCAGCACGGCCTGGTTGGCGCCGCCGTGCAGCGGTCCCCACAGGGCGTTGATCCCGCCGGAGACGGAGGTGAACAAGTTGGCCTGCGACGAGCCGACCAGCCGCACCGTCGACGTCGAGCAGTTCTGCTCGTGGTCGGCGTGCAGGATCAGCAGAAGGTCGAGCGCCCGGACGATCTCCGGGTCGACCTCGTAGGGCTCGGCGGGGAACCCGAACGTCATCCGCAGGAAGTTCTCGACCAGCGTGAGCGAGTTGTCCGGGTAGAGGAACGGCTGGCCGACCGACTTCTTGTACGCGTAGGCAGCGATGGTGGGCAGCTTGGCCAACAGCCGGATCGTCGAGAGCTCGACCTGTTCCTTGTCCATGGGGTCGACCGAGTCGGGGTAGTACGCGGACAAAGCGTTGACGGCGCTGGACAGCACCGGCATCGGATGGGCGTTGCGCGGAAAACCGTCGAAGAACCGCTTGAGATCCTCGTGCAGCAGGGTGTGCCGCTGGATCTGGGTGGTGAACTTCTCCAGCTGGTCGGTCGTCGGCAGTTCCCCGTAGATCAGCAGGTAGCTGACCTCGATGAACGTCGACTTCTCGGCCAACTGCTCGATGGGATATCCGCGATAGCGCAGGATGCCCGCGTCACCGTCGATGTAGGTGATGGCGCTCTTGGTCGCCGAGGTGTTGACGAACCCGGCGTCGAATGTGGTGTACCCCGTCTTGGCCAGCAGCGACCCCAGCGCGATCGCGTCGGAGCCCTCGGTCGCCTTCATGATCTCCAGGTCGATCTCGCCCCCCGGATAACTGAGCTTGGCGACCTCGTCGGAACTGGAGCTGTCGGGCACGGTAACCCCTTCTGCGTTGACGATCGGGACGAAGCGTTCCGTCACTAGTGGAAGGTAGTCGCTCCCAACCCGACGCGCTTGCGGGGGGTTGCCATGCTCGGGACCATGCTCGGGACCACGCTCGGGACCACTCCAAGGCGACCAGGACCGACGGAACAGCTCGTACGTCGCGCACAGGCGAGCGCAGACCACCTTCGGTTCGATCGGATCGTTACCGGGCAGGCCAAGCCCGCCGAACGACGTCGCGAACAGCATCGTCCACGTCTCGCTGATGACCCGCGCCGCGGGTTCTCTGATGGGCGAACGCCGACGCCTTGGCCGAGTGCGAACCGTTGACGATCGCAATGAGCCTTCTTGCGCTGCCGGATCCCCGATCCGGCGGCGTCAGCCATTCACCGCCTCGTAGGCCGCCGCGACGGGCGGTTGTAGATCAGCCGCAAAGAGCGCCAACAGCGCGAAGGCCTCATTCAACCGGTCGATCATGACGTTGGCGCCGAGTCGTACCCCATCGGTGTTGGCGATGAGGTCACCGCACGCGGTGACCATCACCGACGAGAAGATCGCCCCGACCAACCGGACCCGCCGGTCGTCGACCGGGACACCCAGACGCTTGGCCACGAATACGTGGGAAGGTTCGTGCTTGTAGTCGTTCGCCGCCTGCCGCAAGGCATCGGATGCGTTGATGACCCGCAGCATCAGCACGATGCGGTCCTCGGACAGCCGGCTGCTGGGGCGTTTGGCCACGCGCGTCAGCGTCGCGACGTGAGCGATGCGGAGCGCTTCGAGGGGACCGATCTCGGGCGGAATGCTCGCCAACTCGAGGCTGACTTGTTCGACGTAGTCCTCGATGAGGGTGAGGAACACCGCATCCTTGGTGGCGAAGTACCGGCTGAACGTGCGCGGGGACACATCGGCGACAGCAGCGATCTGCTCGACGGTGGTCTGCTCGTAACCGTTGCGGAGGCACAGGTCGACGGCAGCATCGATCAGCATCGCTCGCGTGCGTTGCTTCTTGCGCTCCCGCAGGCCTTCCGGCGCCTCCCCGAGGACATGGGCCATCCCTGGATGTTAACCCGCGTTGCCGAGAGTTAATCAATCTCGATCAGTTCACACCCGGTATCGGACGAACGCCGGGACCGCCAGCGTCGCGATGACGACCCCGATCACGGCCAACCCGCCACCGCCTGCCGCGGCCATCGTGGTACCGACGGCGGCGGCGGCCGCGCCGTGTACCGCGTCCGCCAGCCTCGGTCCACCCGCCACGACGACTGTGAACACACCCTGCAACCGCCCACGCAGTTCGTCCGACGCCGCCTGCTGCAGGATCGTCGAGCGGAACGCGGCCGACACCATGTCCGCGGCACCACCGATGGCCAGGAACGTCAGGGCGATCCAAAGAAAAGCCCCAGCGTGGCCCCCGGCCAGCCCGCTCGCCACCCCGAAGCCCACCATCGCCACGCCCCAGACGACGATCGAAACCACCACCGAAAGCCCCTGCCGCCTGATCCGGGGCAACCACCCCGAGAACAGCCCGCCCGCGACGGCGCCCACCGACATCGCCGCGGCCAGCAACGCGATGGTGGTGCCTCCCTCGACCGGACCGCCGAAGCTCTGGTGCGCCATTTGCGGAAACAATGCTCGAGGCATGCCGAAGATCATTGCGATCAGGTCGACGACGAACGACATCAGCACGACCCGGTTGCCGGAGAGGTAGCGGAATCCGTCGAGCACGGCAGCAAACCCCCACTTCGTGCCTGCGGACCCCGAATCCGAACGCTCCGTCGGGGGCATCGCGGCCAGCCGGAAGGTCACGACGATCGGTGCGACACATGTGATGGCGTCGATCAGGTAGAGCGTCGACAGGTCCACCCAGCGCAACATCAGTCCGGCCAGCAGCGGGCCGACGATCGCCCCGAACTGCATCACCGTCATGTTCAAGGAGTTGGCCGCGGGCAGCTGGTCCCCGGGCAGCATCCTCGGGATGGCCGCCGAGCGGGTCGGCGAGTTGACCGCGTAGAAGGCCTGCTGCACGGACAGCAGGCACAGCACCACCCACACGTTGTTCAGTGCCAGCGCCGCCTGCAGCCACAGCAGCACCGACGCCACCGCCAGCCCGCAAGAGGTGATGATCAGCAGCAGCCTGCGGTCCATCGCGTCGGCCCACGCGCCGCCCCACAACCCGAACACGACGAGCGGGACGAGCGCGAAGATGCCCGCCAACCCGACGTACGCCGAGTTCTGCGTCAGGGCGTAGAGCTGGACCGGCACCGCGAAGATCGTGAGGTTGCCGCCGATGACGGTGACGATGCCGGCCATCCACAGCCGACGGAAGTCCTGCGTCCGTAGCGGTGTGGTGTCGGCGAAGAGCCTAGCCACTCGTCTGGGCGAGCGCAGCGACGGGAGAAATCATCTGGGCGCGCGCAGCGACGGGAGAATTCATGGCTGCAGCCGCTCGACGCGAGCGCCCGTCACGCGAATCCTGTTGTGTACCCGATTCTCCCGGC
>JAOPVI010000002.1 GCA_025966225.1 Mycobacterium sp.
GCGCTGCCTGCGGAGAACTTCAAGACGCGGGGCGGGTTGACCACCAACGCCGTGTACGGCTTCACCGCCATGCTGATCAATCTGCTGCGTGACGAATCGCCGACCCATGTGGCCGCAGCGTTCGACGTCTCACGGCAGACGTTTCGCTCCGAGCGCTACCCGGAGTACAAAGCGAACCGGTCGACCACCCCCGACGAGTTCCACGGCCAGATCGACATCGCGAAGGAAGTGCTTGTGGCACTGGGCATTTCAGTGCTGGCCAAACCAGGTTTCGAAGCCGACGATCTGATCGCGACGCTGGCCACCCAGGCGGAGCACGAGGGCTACCGGGTGCTGGTGGTCAGCGGAGACCGGGACTCTCTGCAACTGGTCAGTGACGACGTCACGGTGCTGTATCCCCGGAAAGGGGTCAGCGAGCTCACCCGCTTCACGCCAGAGGCCGTCGTCGAGAAATACGGGCTGACGCCCCGCCAGTATCCGGATTTTGCGGCGCTGCGCGGTGATCCCAGCGACAACCTGCCGGGCATCCCCGGGGTGGGGGAGAAGACGGCGTCGAAGTGGATTGTCGAATACGGCTCGCTGCAGTCGCTGGTCGACAACGTCGATTCGGTGCGGGGCAAGGTGGGTGACGCGCTGCGCGCGCACCTTGCCGGTGTGGTGCGCAACCGGGAACTGACCGATTTGGTGCGCGACGTGCCGCTGGCGCAGACGCCGGACACCCTGCGACTGCAGCCGTGGGACCGCGACGAAATCCACCGTCTGTTCGATCACCTGGAGTTCCGGGTGCTGCGTGATCGGCTGTTCGAGACCCTCGCCGCCGTCGAACCGGAAGTAGACGAGGGCTTCGACGTGCGGGGCGGAGCGTTGCAGCCGGGCACCGTCGCACGGTGGCTCGCCGAGCACGCCGACGATGGTCGCCGGTCGGGGCTGGCCGTCGTCGGCACCCATCTGCCCCATGACGGTGACGCCACGGCGGTGGCCATCGCCGCCGCCGACGGCGACGGCGCCTATATCGACACCACGACACTGACTCCTGATGACGACGCCGCGCTGGCAGCCTGGTTCGCCGACCAGGCGAAACCCAAGGCGCTGCACGAGGCGAAGCTCGCCATCCACGACCTGGCCGGCCGCGGTTGGACGCTGAACGGGATTACCTCCGACACCGCGCTGGCCGCCTACCTCGTTCGGCCCGGGCAGCGCAGCTTCACCCTCGACGACCTGTCGCTGCGCTACCTGCGCCGCGAATTGCGTGCTGAAACGTCAGAGCAACAACAGCTTTCGCTGCTGGATGACAGTGAGGGCGTCGACGAGCAGGCGGTGCAGACGGCGGTGCTGCGGGCCCGCGCGGTGGTGGACCTCGCCGACGCGCTGGACGCCGAACTGGACCGCATCGACTCCACGTCGCTACTGGCCGAGATGGAACTGCCGGTGCAACGGGTGCTGGCGGGCTTGGAAGCCGTCGGCATTGCCGTCGACCTCGACCAAGTAGCCGCGCTGCAAAGCCAATTCGGCGACCAGATTCGCGACGCCGCTGAGGCGGCCTACGCGGTGATCGGCAAGCAGATCAATCTCGGCTCGCCAAAGCAGCTGCAGGTGGTGCTGTTCGACGAGTTGGAGATGCCGAAAACCAAACGGACCAAGACCGGTTACACCACCGATGCGGACGCCCTGCAGACGCTGTTCGACAAGACCGGGCATCCATTCCTGCAGCATCTGCTCGCCCACCGCGACGTCACCCGACTGAAAGTCACCGTCGACGGATTGTTGAACGCCGTTGCCCTTGATGGCCGTATCCACACCACCTTCAACCAGACCATTGCGGCGACCGGCCGGCTCTCGTCCACCGAGCCCAACCTGCAGAACATTCCGATCCGCACCGACGCCGGCCGACAGATTCGCGACGCTTTCGTCGTCGACACCCGAGCCGGTGCCGGATACACCGAGCTGATGACCGCCGACTACAGCCAGATCGAGATGCGGATCATGGCGCACCTGTCCCGCGACGCCGGCCTGATCGAAGCCTTCAACACCGGGGAGGACCTGCACTCGTTCGTCGCGTCACGGGCGTTCGGCGTGCCGATCGACGAGGTGACCGGCGAACTGAGGCGCCGGGTCAAAGCGATGTCCTATGGCTTGGCTTACGGCTTGAGCGCTTACGGATTGGCGGCCCAGCTGAAAATCTCCACCGAAGAAGCCAAAGTTCAGATGGACCAATATTTCGCCCGGTTCGGCGGCGTGCGCGATTACCTGCTCAACATCGTCGAGCAGGCCCGCAAGGACGGCTACACCTCGACGGTGCTGGGCCGTCGCCGCTATCTGCCCGAGCTGGACAGCAGCAACCGGCAGGTCCGCGAGTCCGCCGAGCGGGCCGCGCTCAACGCGCCGATTCAGGGCAGCGCGGCCGACATCATCAAGGTGGCGATGATCCAGGTCGACAACGCGATCACCGGGGCAGGGCTGAAGTCACGCATGCTGCTGCAGGTCCATGACGAGCTTTTGTTCGAGGTCGCCGAAGGTGAACGCGAGCAGCTCGAGGCGCTGGTGCGCGACAAGATGGGCGGCGCATACCCCCTTGACGTGCCGCTGGAGGTGTCTGTGGGCTACGGACCCAGCTGGGACACCGCCGCCCACTGACGTCCGACCGCCGACCGGCCAAACTAATTCACCGGTTCGCGACATGACGCGCTGGGGCGGGTTTGGCCAGCGTAGGCCTAGTCGAGTAGCCTCAACACGGTAG
>JAOPVI010000021.1 GCA_025966225.1 Mycobacterium sp.
CGTCGTCGGTGATCAGGAAGACCGTGCCCGCGAAGCCCTTTGCGGTGAGCTCGAGTACTTGCTTGCGGGTGTCCTCGTCCATCAAGGGTTCGCCGGGCACCGCCATCAGCACGATGCTGACGTCGTCCTGTCCGGGCGGCCCGACAGTGAGCCACCGGAAGGCGCCCATCTCCTCGGGAAACGACACGTCCTCCCGCACCTCCATGCCGACCTTCTCGGTCCAGAACTTCAGCGCGACTTCTTGATCATGAACCCACAGGTGGGTGCTTCCAATTCTCATCACGGCCCCGACGCTACGGCCGGCGGTCGTCGCCCGTCTTCTCCCGATGTGCTGTCTTGACGCGGCTGTCGGCCTGGGGTCGGGTGTCGCGCTGGAGGATGCAACTCGGCACCCTGGCGCGCGAAGCGGCGGGCGGCAAGGCGGCCCGGTAGGCGGCGGGTGGCTTCCCGTACACCCTGGCGAAAGTCGTGGTGAACGATCCGACGCTCTGCAGGCCGACCATCACGCAGATGTCGGCGACCGAGCGATCGGTGTACCTGAGCAACGCCGCCGCGCGCTCGAGGCGACGCGTCTGGAGGTATGCCCGTGGCGACTCTCCGAAGGTCCGGCTGAACATCCGCGAGAAATGGGCGCGGGACAAACCGGCGGCCGCGGCGAGGTCGTCGACGGTTAGCTGTTCGGCGTATCGGGCGTCGACCAGGTCCTTGGCGCGTAGCAGATAGCGGGCCGGTGGCACCTGAGCCATGAAGATCAGAGTACGGTGATCGCGCGGACGAGTTGGCCGGGCGGCCGCGGACACCAGGATCTCCTGGGGTTCGAGGAAAGTCCGGACTTCGCAGAGCAGGGTGATTGCTAACGGCAATCCGAGGCAACTCGCGGGAAAGTGCCACAGAGAACAGACCGCCACCCAGGCTTTCGAGCCGGGGGGTAAGGGTGAAACGGTGCGGTAAGAGCGCACCAGCATTCCGGGTGACCGGAGTGGCTAGGCAAACCCCACCCGAAGCAAGGCCAAGAAGGCCGCAACCTGGTTGCGGCTGCGCAGGCGTTTGAGGGCTGCTCGCCCGAGCCTGCGGGTAGGCCGCTCGAGGCACCCGGTGACGGTGTGTCCAGATGGATGGTCGCCGCTTCGCCGCCAGTCATGGTGGCGAGGAACAGAATCCGGCTTAAAGGCCAACTCGTCCGCCCCGCTAGTCCGACTTCCGGACCGCCTTCTTCAGGCGCTTCAGTGCGCCGTCGAGTTGCTCCTCGGACCGCAAGGCAAGCTCGGCTTCCTGTTGGAACAGCACGCCGTAGGTGAACGTGTCTTCATTCGCGCCGCGAGCGGCGATCGCCTCCTGCGACAGGTGCACGCGACTGACCACGCTGTCCTGGTGGTCGCCGAGCAGCGCCTGGACCGCCTTCGCGCGATCGGCGACCTCGGGCTCACCCAACGCGGCCGCCGTGTAGCGAAGTTGCTTGGCGCGCTTGCGAACCTTGTGCAGCGTCTCGTCGCGATGCGCCGCCGAGACTTCGGCGTCGGCCTCGGCGGCCCTGGCCTTCTTCATGGCCTTGCGGACGCGCTTGTAGGGATATTCGATCGTGGCGGGCGCGCGTTCGGTGCCGTCCTCCGATGCCGTTGGCTCGGAGGCGACCAGGGCGTCGAGTGCATCGAGCAACCGGAAGTAGCGCTCCGAGCGCATCGCCGTCAGCGAGCGCCGCCAACCAGCCTGATACCGCCGCTTCGCCCCCTCGACGAGGCGCTCCCGGATCGGCCCCCGCACCAGATCCGGTGGCAGCTCGTCGAGTGCCCGCTCGTAGCGCTCGGCCAGCACCTCGGCATCGCGCGCCGACCCGAGGATCCCCGCCAAGAGCCGCAGTTCCTCCAGCACCCAGGCGTCGTCGGTAATGCCGAACGACTCCTCCGACGCCCGAAGGAGGCTGCGGATCTTGCGCGTCACCACCCGCATCTGGTGCACGGAGTCCCAGGCGTCCGCACGTACCGCGCGGTCCCAGACCAGGAGTTCCTCGCGATGTTGCGCGATCGCACGGTGCACCGGGTCGGTCGACTCGGCAGCTTTGGCCTGCGAATCGCCGCGTGCACCGTCGAGCACTCGCGCCAGCTTCGAGCCGTGCCCCGCAGGTTCGGCGCCCGCGTCGAGTAGGCGATTGGCCAATCGGTCCAGCAGGAGCTTCCCGCTATCGGGATCGCCGTCTTCGACGAGTTCGAGTTCCCACTCCCGCCAGCCTTGGCGTGCGTCGTCGGGGCCTGCCGACGCCGTCACCTGGTCGTCGCAGAACTCGGCGAGTGGTTCGCCGGACGGCCCGTAGAGCACGTCGACGGTTCGGGCGGTCTCGATGCGGGCCACCGGGGCGAGCGGTTTGTGCCGGACGATCGCGAGTACGACGTCTCGGAGTTGCTCGGGCACCCCGCCGGCGGCGTCGCCGAGGGGGAGCCGGACCTCGGTCCTGGCGTCGGGTCCGGCAGGCAGCTTCAGATGCCAACCTGCGTCCGGACCGCCGGTGCGGCGACGCAACGTGACACCGTGGGCCGCCAAGTCGTATTCAGGGGTGTCGAAGTACACGGCGTCCAGGTTTTGGACGGGTGAACGCTCTATCCGGCCGACCGACGACAACCCCTCGAAGGACGGGGACACGCTGGTCTCGGCGGGAGTGAACTTGCGCTCGACCTCCGTATGCCGGGACGGTTCGCGCTTGTCAGATGCCATCATCGCCTTCAGTCGGATGCTCACAGTGGCCGAAATTCGTGAACAGGTTGCCACATCGAGATGAACAACCAACCAACCGGTCTTTCAGCTGGCGCGTCGAAACTCCCCCGCGAGGTCCCAGGCTCGCCGCTCGGCCGCGAAGGCGGCGCTCTGCTTTGCCCGGAATTCCGCGATGCTCTGGTCGTGAGTGGTGAGGAATTCTCGATAGCCCGCAAGCGAGAACTCGCCGTCGACGATGTCGACCTCGCCACGGCCCGCGGCCAGCTCGGCCCGCAGGTGCACGAGCTCCTCCGCGCTGACGGGGTAGAAGTCGATGCGGTCGAAATACCGGAGCAGCCAGGGCGTCCCGGGTTCGAACGAAAGGGCGTCGTTGGGATGGCAGTGGTTCCACACCTGCGTGGTACGGCCCACGAACTGATAGCCGCCCGGTCCTTCCATGCCGTAGATGCACATGTATGCGCCACCGATTCCGACGGCGTTCTCGGGTGTCCACGTGCGGGCCGGGTTGTACTTCGTCGTGACCAGTCGGTGTCGCGGATCCAGGGGAGTGGCCACGGGCGCGCCGAGATAGACGTCGCCGAGACCGAGCACCAGGTACTGGGCGTCGAACACGATGTCGTGGACCTGCCCCACGTCGTCGAGCCCGTTGATACGACGGATGAACTCGATGTTGTCCGGGCACCACGGCGCGTCGGACCGGACACCGTGTACATAGCGCTGAATGGCCTCGTGGGTGGCTGGATCGTCCCACGACAGTGGTAGCCGAACTTTGCGACTGGGTACGACGAGGTGATCGGACGCGGGTAGCTCACCGTCGATGCTTGCCAGCAGCTCGACGACCTCGGCCATGGATAGCGCGCCTGGGTCGAATTGAACCTGCAGCGAACGCACGCCCGGTGTGAGCTCGGTGAGGCCTGCCACGTCGCGGGCCAGCAAGTGTTGGTGCAGTACGTGGACGCGGGCGCGCATCGCAAGGTCTAGCAGCATGGGCCCGTACTCCACCAGTACGCCACCGTCACCTGCTCGGCGCAGCGTCACTTCGGTACCGTCGACGGTGGCGAACCTGGTGAGCACGCCGTCGTCGCCGTCGCCCGAGGTCGAGATCACCGTCGGCAACGACGCGCGCCGATCGACGTCGATGGAGCGTGACGACGGCGCCCGGTCGGCGCGCACGGGGACGAACCTCACCGCGTCGCCCGGCGCCATCTGGCCGAGCTTCCAGCGGTCGCCGCCGACGACGGTGACGGGGCACACGAAGCCGCCGAGGCTGGGTCCGTCGGGGCCAAGCAGGATCGGCGTGTCACCCGTGAAGTCAAGGGCGCCAACGCAGTAGGCGTTGTCGTGGATGTTGGACGGGTGAAGTCCGGCCTCGCCGCCGTCGGTACGCGCCCACTGCGGCTTCGGTCCGGCCAGGCGCACTCCGGTGCGATCGGAGTTGAAGTGGACGACGTAGTCGGTGCCGATGAGGGTGTCGATGTCTGCGCGGGTGAAGAACTCGGGAGCCCCGTGTGGGCCCTCGGTGACGGCTAGCTCCCACCGGTGCCCGATGCTGGGTTGTTCCTCGATGGCGGCCCTTGCATCACGGTCGGGGCGAAGGTCGTGCGGTCCCGGGTCGGCACCCGCCGACAGGGTGTCGCCTTCGCGAAGGGGGCGGCCGTCGTGCCCGCCGAACATGCCAAGCGTGAACGTCGCTGTGCTACCGAGGTATTCGGTTTCGACCAGCCCTCCGGCCACCAGCACGTAGCAGCGCATCCCCGGACCGGTGAGCATGCCGACGTCCAGCAGGCCGCCGGCAGGCACGTTCACCGACTGCCACTGCGGGACCGTCACGCCGTCGATCGTCACCGCAACGGGCGCACCCGTCACGCACACCCGGCCACCGCTGGGGAAGCGCAAACCGAGGCCGCCCCTCGTGCATTCGAGTCCCGGCGCACCTTCGAGGTTGCCAAGCACCCGGTTGCCGATGCGGAAACTCAGGTCGTCCATGGGTCCGGACGGCGGAACGCCGATGTGCCAGTAGCCGACTCGGCCTGGCCAGTCCTGGACGGTGGTCAGCATGCCTGGCCGCACCACCTCGATGCTCGAGCTCATGCGCCGGTTATCACCATTCGCACCGGAGTGGGGTCGAAACCATTGCAGGGGTTGTTGATCTGGGGGCAGTTCGACACCAGGACCAACGTGTCGACCTCGGCGCGCAGCGTCAGCGACTTGCCCGGCGCCGAAAGCCCGTCGACGATGCCGAGGGTGCCGTCGGCCTCCACTGGCACGTTCATGAAGAAGTTGACGTTGGAGACGATGTCGCGCTTTCCCATGCCCCACTTGGTCGCTTCGGCAAGGAAGTTCTCGGCGCACGCGTGCTGATGCACGGTGTGGTGTCCGTAGCGCAGCGTGTTGGACTCCTTGGAGCAGGCACCCGCGATCGTGTCGTGATTGCCCACTTCGTCGGCGACGATCGTCATCAGCGCGGTGCCGTCCTCGGCCCGCAGTACCGACCCGGTGGTCAGGAAGATGTTGCGTTGCGCGGCGACGGTGGCTTGCGCGCTGTAGCGCAGTGCCGGGTCGGGCCTGCCGTCGACGTATCCGTAGAAGAGCGTGTCGACGGCCTGGTTGCCGTGCAGGTCGATGATCTGCAGCTGCTGGCCCGCCTTGACCACGGCCGACCACGGTGCGCAGGCGCCCACCACCTCGTCGGCCCACACGCTTGGCGTCGTCATTTTGCTGCCCCACTGTCTCGTGCTGCGGCCCAGGTGCTTTCGGTGTTGACCAGGGCACGTAGGTATTCGGGATCGGAGTTGACCGGGATGGTCGGATCGTCGCCGGCGTGCCACGCCACCACGTCGAGATCGGTGACGGCGGGGGCGGGGTCGAGCGGATGCGGTGCGTTGACCAGGACGACGACGAGCGGGAGGTGAATCAGCAGTTCCACGGTCGTGCCTGCACCCGCGCCACCGGTGAACGCGATGCCTCCGTCGTCAGCCACGTGTGCGCCCTTGAACAAGCAGAGCGAGGGTGCCACGTCGCGAATGTCCATGCCGTGCTTGTGGACTCCGAGCAGCATCTGCGCCCGGGCCGCGTCGGTCATGCCGCACAGTGCGTCGTGGTGGCCCGACTCGTCGGACACGATTGTGGCGAGCACGCGGCCCTGGTCGGAGAGCAGCGGATGCCCTGCGCCGAGGTAGGCCTGCCACGGCACCTTCATGGTGTCGGCGACGTTGAGCCGCTCCCACGATGCGTCGGCGCGGAACAGCAGCAGGTGCGCGCACGCGCCGCCGTCCGGGTCGGCCAACCGGAGTCGGGTGCCGCGGCCGAGCACCTTCGTGGCGTACGACCCGGCCGGGATGGCTTCGGCCCACGTCACCCCGGTCACGCCGGGAGGCATCGATGGCACGCGCATCTGCATGGTCGCGGCCTGTGCGCGCGCATGCGACCGCGCGCCGTCGGTCGAGTTGGTGCTTGGCATGTCCGATCTCCTCGCCGTGCTGTCGGGAAATACCTGTCATCTGAGAGTTTTCGGCCAAGGCGTTCCGGCATGGTGTCGCTGCTGTTACCGGCACGTTGACCTATTTCTATCAAACGATAGGTATTCGTGCACGACGAAGCCGAGTGTCACAATGTGGCCATGCACACCGATGGTCGCGGACGCCCCAGGCTGGAGCGCTCCCGTCGGCCGGGCAAGACCGCCCGTGAAGAGATCCTCGACGCCGCCGCCGAACTGTTCACCACGTTCGGCTACGCGAATACGTCCACGCGGCGCATCGCCGATGCCGTCGGAGTACGCCAAGCCTCGCTCTACCACCACTTCGCCACCAAGGACGACATCCTCGACGCGTTGCTGGCAGGCACCGTCGACGAGCCACTGCGGCTGGCGGGTGAGCTGCTGGAGCAGAAGGACCCGGCCACGGCGCGACTGCACGCGCTCGTGGTCGCCGACGTCACCCAGTTGTGCTGCGGCACGTGGAACCTCGGTGCGCTCTATTTGCTTCCCGAGTTGCGCGTGGACCGATTCGAGCAGTTCCGACTGGACCGCACCGAACTGCGCGAACGGTATCGCCGGCTCGCGGACGCCGCGATCGTCGAATGCGACGGTCCGCCGGACGCGGCCGAACTGCCGTTCCGGCTCGCCGAGTCAGTGATCAACCGCCGGTCCGACGACGGTGGTTGTCCGCCGGAGCAGCCCTGGATCATCGCCGACGGCGCGTTGCGCACGCTCGGATTCGGCGGGGACTTCGCCGCGCTGAGGCGGGCGACCGCGAATCGGCTGGGCTTACACATCGGTGCTCTGACGTAAGACCCGCTGCGATACCGTTTGCGCCATGACCGCCTTCGAGACGCTGACGTTCGCCCAATCCGGCCCCATCACCGACATCGTGCTCAACCGGCCGGACGCCGCAAACGGGATGAACGACACGCTGACCCGCGAGCTCGCCGTCGCGGCTGCGCTGTGCGACACCAAAGCGACGAAGGTCGTCACCATCACCGGCGCAGGCCGATTCTTCTGTGCGGGCGGCGACCTCAAGGCCATGGCCGCCGCGCCGAGCCCCGGCGCTTTCGTCAAGGGCATCGCCGACGACCTGCACCGCGCAC
Organism: Mycobacterium sp.; assembly: GCA_025966225.1. Classification (GTDB taxonomy): domain Bacteria; phylum Actinomycetota; class Actinomycetes; order Mycobacteriales; family Mycobacteriaceae; genus Mycobacterium. Next base: position 7,291 of record JAOPVI010000021.1, read on the forward strand.
TATCGACGTTCGCGCGCATGGATGCCGTGGTGATCACCGCAGTCAACGGAACGGCCGCGGGAGCGGGCTTCAGTCTCGCGGTCACCGGCGATCTGGTGCTTTCCGCCGAATCGGCGAAGTTCACCATGGCCTACACCAAAGCCGGGCTCAGCCCCGACGGCAGCTCGTCGTACTACCTGCCACGGCTCATCGGCATCCGTCGCACGCAGCAGCTGATGCTCACCAACCGCACACTATCGGCCGCCGAGGCGCTGGACTGGGGGCTGCTCACCGAGGTGGTGCCCGACGCTGAATTGCCAGCCAGGGCAGCGGCGCTCGCGCGGGACATGGCGGCCACGTCGCGGACGTCGAACTCCACGGTCAAGAAGCTGCTGCTCGACACCTACCGCACCGGACTCGAGGAGCAGATGGAACTCGAGGGCCGCTACATCAAGGACAGCGCGCAGTCCGCGGACGGCCAAGAGGGCATCGCGGCGTTCGTCGCGAAGCGGGCCCCCGTCTTCGGCTGAGCCGAAGATTGGAAGTAGCGGTTAGAAGGAGTGCGCCTCGGCGGGGAATGCGCCGGTGGCCACTTCGTTGGCGTACTGCGTTGCCGCGCGGCGCAATTCGTCGCCCACGTCGCCGAATCGCTTGACGAACTTCGCCGTCTTGCCCGAGGTCATGCCCGCCATGTCCTGCCAGACGAGTACCTGGGCATCGCAGTTGGGCCCCGCGCCGATGCCGACCGTCGGAATGGTCAGCTTGCCGGTGATCTGGGTGGCCAATTCGGCGGGCACCATCTCGAGCACGACGGCGACGGCGCCTGCCTCGGCGACGGCGATGGCGTCGTGAATGGTCTGCTCGGCGGCGTCACCGCGGCCCTGAACGCGAAAACCGCCAAGCCCGTTGACGCTTTGCGGCGTGAAGCCGATGTGCGCGACCACCGGAATGCCCGCCTGCGTCAGCGTGGCGATCTGATCGGCGACGCGCTCGCCTCCCTCCAGCTTCACCGCGGCGACCCCGGTCTCCTTCATGAACCGCGTAGCCGTCGCGAGCGCCTGCTGCGGACCGGCCTCGTAGCTGCCGAACGGCAGATCGGCCACCACCAGTGCGTGCGGAGCGCCGCGCACCACGCCACGCACCAGGGGGATCAACTCGTCGGCGCTGACCGGCACGGTGGTGTCGTAGCCGTACACGACGTTGGCTGCGGAATCGCCAACCAGAAGTACGGGGATCTCCGCGTCGTCGAAGACGCGGGCGGTGGAGTAGTCGTAGGCCGTCAACATCGCCCACTTGTGGCCTTCGGACTTCCACTTCAACAAGTGGTGGGTACGCACCTTGGTGCGGGGCTTGGAAGTAGCGTCAACCGAATCGGTGGCAGCACCGTAAACCGTCTGTTCAGACATCATTGTCCCTCGTTTGGTCGGGTCGTCCTCGAGGCCCATACCGGGTCCCCGGGTCGTCTGACAACACCAGTGTGTCACTACGACGGCCGAAGGTGAACCACACGTGAAGTGGATTTCCTCACACTGACGAAAAGCTCACACCGGCGGTCAATCAGTCGGCAGGCAACCACGCTGCTGGTTGGTTGGATTCACGCAATACCGTCGCCGCCGCGCCTAACATCGGCGACATGCAACGGCTCAGCGGACTCGACGCCAGTTTCCTGTACCTCGAAACCGCTTCACAGCCACTGCATGTGTGTTCGATCCTCGAAATCGACACCTCGACGATTCCAGGCGGCTACACGTTCGCCACGCTGCGTGATGCGCTCGGAGCGCGCATCAAGGCCATGCCCGAGTTTCGCGAGAAGCTGGCCGACAACCGGCTGAACCTCGATCACCCGGTGTGGGTGGAGGACAAGGAGTTTGACGTCGACCGGCATCTGCATCGCATCGGCCTGCCGTCGCCAGGTGGCCGCGCCGAGCTGGCCGAGATCTGCGGCCACATCGCATCATTGAACCTCGACAGAAGCCGACCGCTCTGGGAGATGTGGGTGATCGAGGGGGTGGCGGGCACCGACGCGCACGACGGCGGCCGGCTGGCGGTGATGACGAAGGTGCACCACGCGGGCGTCGACGGAGTCACCGGCGCCAACCTCATGTCCCAGCTGTGCACCACCGAGCCCGACGCTCCACCGCCCGCTCCGGTCGAGGGCGTGGGCGGCGGGTCGGATCTCGAGATCGTCGTGTCGGGGGCGATCAAGTTCGTCACCCGACCCCTGAAGCTGGCCAACGTGCTGCCGTCGACCCTGTCGACGGTGGTGGACACCGTGAAGCGGGCGCGCAATGGGCTGAGCATGGCGGCCCCCTTCGCCGCCCCCAAGACCGCGTTCAACGACACGGTCACCGGACACCGGAACGTCGCGTTCGCCCAGCTCGACCTCGAGGACATCAAGACCGTCAAGAACCACTTCGGCGTGAAGGTCAACGACGTGGTCATGGCGTTGGTTTCGGGAGTGCTGCGACGGTTCCAGCTCGACCGCGACGAACTGCCGGACAGCTCTTTGGTCGCGATGGTGCCAGTGTCGGTGCACGACAAGTCGGATCGGCCAGGCCGCAACCAGGTGTCGGGGATGTTCTCCAAACTGAACACCAACGTCGAGGATCCCGCGGTCCGGCTCAAGGCCATCGCCGACGCGAATTCGGTTGCCAAACAACACAGTGCGGCCATTGGCGCGACGCTGCTTCAAGACTGGTCGCAGTTCGCCGCGCCCGCGGTGTTCGGGGTCGCGATGCGCGTGTACGCCCGCAGCAATTTGACCAGCGCCCTGCCGGTGCACAACCTGGTCGTCTCAAACGTGCCCGGACCGCAGATCCCGCTGTACTTCCTTGGTGCCGAGGTCAAGGCGATGTACCCGCTCGGCCCGATCTTCCACGGCTCGGGACTGAACATCACCGTGATGTCGCTCAGGGGGACGCTCGACGTCGGGCTCATCTCGTGCCCCGAACTGCTACCGGACCTGTGGGACATGGCCGACGACTTCCGCGTCGCGCTCGACGAGTTGTTGGCAGCCACGCGCTGACTCATCCACGGCACAGACTGCCGTGGAAGCATGGTCGCTCGTGAACGTCAGACGGGCTGCCTTCGCGGCCACCGCAGTGATGTTGCTAGTGGCCGGTTGCACCAGCTTGGTCGACGGCCGTGCGGTGCTCGGCGCCCCCCGGCCGGGTACCCCCGTGCAGTGGTCGAAGTGCGCTCCCGCGTCCCCAAACGTCCCAGTTCCTGCAGGCGCGGAGTGCGGACTGCTGTCCGTCCCGGTGGACTACTCCAAACCCGACGGCGACGTCGCACAGATTGCGATGGTCCGGTTCAAGGCCACCGGCGAGAAGATCGGTTCGCTGGTCATCAATCCGGGCGGGCCGGGCGAGTCCGGGGTGGACGCCGCGGTAGACCTCGTCGGCTCGATGCCCGCCTCGGTTCGGGAGCGGTTCGATCTGGTCGGCTTCGACCCGCGCGGGGTGGCGCGCTCGAAGCCCGCGGTGCGGTGTAACTCGGATCAGGAGAACGACAAGCTGCGGGCCGAACCCGACGTCGACTATTCACCCGAAGGCGTCGCGCACATCGAGTCCGAGGCCAAGGACCTCGCTGCACGCTGCGTCGACAAGATGGGCAAGGAGTTTCTGGCCAACGTCGGGACAGCAAGTGTGGCAAAGGATCTCGATGCGATGCGGGCCGCGCTCGGCGACGACAAGCTGACCTTCGTCGGGTACTCCTACGGCACCCGGATCGGCTCGGCGTACGCCGAGGCCTACCCGCAGCACGTTCGGGCGATGATTCTCGACGGCGCCGTCGACCCCAACGCCGATCCCATCGAATCCGACATTCGTCAGGCGGCGGCGTTCCAGCAAGCGTTCAACGACTTCGCCGCCGACTGCGCGAAGGGCCCGAACTGCCCACTCGGCACCGACCCCGCCAAGGCCGTCGACGTCTACAAAGGCATGGTCGATCCGTTGGTTCAGAAGCCCGCGAAGACCCAGGATCCACGCCAACTGAGCTACCCGGACGCAGTGATCGGCACCATTCAAGCGTTGTATACGCCCAGCTTGTGGGGCCATCTCGCGGACGGGCTCACCGAGCTTGGCAACGGCAAGGGCGACACGATGCTCGCGCTGGCCGACTTCTACATGGGCCGCGACGACCAAGGCCACTACACCAACTCGACCGATGCTCAGGTCGCAGTCAACTGCGTCGACGAACCTCCGGTGACCGACCGGAGCAAGGTCATAGACGAGGACCGCCGCACCCGCGAGGCGGCGCCGTTCATGAGTTACGGCCAGTTCACCGGCGACGCTCCGTTGAGCAATTGCGCTTTCTGGCCAGTGCCGCCAACTTCGAAGCCGCATCAGATTTCGGTCAGCGGGCTGCCGCCGGTCCTCGTGGTCTCGACGACCAACGACCCGGCGACCCCGTACCAGGCCGGCGTCGACCTGGCGAAGGAGCTAGGCGGCTCGCTGCTGACCTTTCAGGGCACCCAACACACCGTCGTGTTCCAAGGCAACGCCTGCGTGGACGACGTCGCGGCCAAGTACCTCGTCGACCTCGTGGTGCCGCCGCCTGGCGCCAAGTGCTGATCGCCTACCCGCCGTCAACTGCGCCAATGTGAGGTCATGGCACCATGGGCAGCCATGAGCTTCAGACGGGCGGCCCTCGCGGCCGCCATGGTGGTGTTGGTGGTGGCGGGCTGCGCCAAGGCGGTCGGTGGCCGTGCGGTGATCGCGGCCCCGCGCCCTGGCTCCCCCGTGCAGTGGACGAAGTGCGTTCCCGCGTCGGCGGACTCCGACGTTCTGTCGAGCGCCGAGTGCGGCTGGCTTTCGGTTCCGATCGACTACTCGAAGCCAGACGGTGACGTCGCGCAGATCCGGATGATCCGGTTCAAGGCGACCGGTCAGAAGATCGGCTCGCTCGTCATCAACCCGGGTGGTCCTGGGGAGTCCGGCATCGAGGCCGCGGCATCGCGGGCCACCGCGCTGCCCGAGTCGGTGCGGCAGCACTTCGATCTGGTCGGCTTCGATCCACGCGGGGTGGGCCTGTCGAGGCCTGCGGTGTGGTGCAACTCCGACGAGGAGAACGACAAGCTGCGGGCGGAACCCTTGGTCGACTATTCGCCGGCCGGCGTCGAGCACATGGAGCAGGAGACCAAGGACTTCGTCGGCCGCTGCGTCGACAAAATGGGCAAGGAGTTCCTCGCCAACGTCGGGACGGCAAGTGTGGCGAAGGATCTCGATGCCATTCGGCAGGCGCTCGGTGACCAGAAGCTGACGTACCTCGGCTACTCGTACGGCACCCGGATCGGGTCCACCTACGCCGAGGCCTACCCGCAGAACGTCCGGGCGATGATCCTCGACGGCGCCGTCGACCCGAACGCCGATCAGGTCGAGGCCGACGTCCGCCAGGCCGCGGCATTCCAGCAGGCGTTCAACGACTATGCCGCCGACTGCGCGAAGAGTCCGAGCTGTCCACTCGGCACCGACCCGACCAAGGCGGTCGACGTCTACAAGAGCTTGGTCGATCCGCTGGTTCAGAAGCCCGCGAAGACGCAGGATCCGCGCAACCTGAGTTACGGCGACGCGATCATCGGCACCATCTTGCCGTTGTACTCGCCGAATTTGTGGCGCCACCTCACTCAGGCGCTCACCGAGCTACACGACGGTGACGGCGACACGATGCTCAAGCTGGCGGACATCTACATGGGCCGGGATGCCAAAGGCCACTACGACAACTCCACCGACGTCAGGGTGGCGATCAACTGCGTCGACAAGGTGCCGATCACCGACAGGAACTCGGCAATCGACGAGGACCGCCGTGTTCGCGCCGCCGCGCCGTTCATGAACTACGGCGAGTTCACCGGGCACGCGCCGCTCAGCACGTGCGCGTTCTGGCCGGTACCCGCGACGTCCCAGCAGCACGAGATCTCAGTGAAGGGGTTGCCGCCAATCCTCGTCGTCTCGACGACGAACGACCCTGCCACGCCGTATCAGGCTGGTGTCGACCTCGCCAAGCAGCTCGGCGGCTCGCTGCTGACCTTTCAGGGCACCCAACACACCGTGGTGTTCCAAGGGAATTCGTGTGTCGACGACATCGCGGCCAAGTACCTCGTCGACGTCGTGGTGCCGCCACCTGGCGCCAAGTGCTGAGCCGCACCCCGAACCGACTCCCCGGTCGCTGCGCTCCTGCCCGCCGATGGTTTAGTCACCGTCTAGTCACCGTCTGATTGCTGCCTTGTCTCTGTTCATCCTCCGAAGGCCGTTGCGTGCGAACATGTTCGCCATGCGGCGGGTGTCAAGGCTTCTTGCTACGCCGCTGACGATCCTGTTGGTGTCTGCCCTTGGCTGCCCGATTGCCACGGCCTCCCCGGAGGGCACGTCCACGGTGTCCTACGGACAGGCTCCGGTGTGGGGCAGCTGTGCGGGCATGGTCGGCGACGTCAGTGACCTCCCCACCGCACAATGCGGCAAGGTCTCGGTGCCCGTCGACTACGCCGACCCACAGGGACCGCAGCTCCAGCTCGCGGTGATTCGCGTGCCTGCGACCGGTGATCGCCTCGGGGTGCTGATGGTAAATCCCGGTGGTCCAGGCGCTTCCGCGGTCGACACCGTCGCCGGGATGGCCACAGGCCTGGCCGACACCGAAATCGCCCGACGCTTCGACCTCGTCGGCTTCGACCCGCGCGGCGTCGGCCATTCCACGCCGCAGGTGCGCTGTCGTTCCGATGCCGATTTCGACGCGTTCCGGCGCGATCCGATGGTCGACTACAGCCAGGCGGGCGTCGCGCGCATCGAGCAGGTCTACCAGCAGATCGCCCAGGGGTGCATCGACCACACGGGCCAAGCTTTGCTCGCCAACGTCGGGACGGCATCGACCGCCCAGGACATGGACGTCGTACGGGCGGCGTTGGGGGACAGTCAGGTCAACTACCTCGGCTTCTCCTACGGGACCGAGCTCGGCGCTACCTACGCCGAGCGGTACCCGGACCGGGTCCGGGCCATGGTGCTCGACGGGGCCGTCGACCCCGGCTCCGATCCCATCGGGGAGAACATCCGCCAGTTAGCCGGATTCCAAATGGCTTTCGACGACTATGCCGCCGACTGTGCGAGCTCCACCGACTGCCCGCTGGGACAGGACCCGAGCCAGTTCGTCGCGCGCTACCACCAGCTCGTCAACCCCCTGGTGCAGCGACCCGGGCCCACGGCGGACCCGCGTGGGTTGAGCTATTCCGACGCCATCACCGGCACGGTCAACGCGCTTTACACGAAGCGCTACTGGAAGTACCTCACCAGTGGGCTGCTCGGCCTGCAGCGTGGGACCGACGCCGGTGACCTGCTCCTGCTCGCCGACGACTACCAGGGCCGCAACGAGGCGGGGCACTACTCCAACCAGCAGGATGCGTTCACCGCGATCCGTTGCGTCGACTCGCCGTATCCGACGGATCCGGCGGCCTGGGTCGACGCCGACGCCCGTGCCCGGGCCGCGGCCCCATTCATGGCCTACGGGGAGTTCACCGGATTCGCGCCGAGCGACATGTGCGCGGGGTGGCCGGTGCCTCCGACGTCGGCTCCCCACGAGGTGGCCTCACCGGGCCCCGGAAAGGTGGTCGTGGTGTCGACCACCCACGACCCGGCCACCCCGTACCAGGCGGGTGTCGACCTCGCCCGCGAGCTGGACGCTGCCCTGATCACGTTCGACGGCACGCAACACACCGTCGTATTCAACGGGGATCAATGCGTCGACACGGCCGTGATGAACTTTTTCGTCGATTCGACGCAACCGCCGCCGGACTTGCACTGCTAGCTCGGATTGCACAGCGCGTGTAACACAGAATTAACAGCAGATGCCTACGCTGCCACCATGGATCGGCAGAAGGAATTCGTGCTGCGCACGCTGGAGGAACGCGACATCCGGTTCGTGCGGCTGTGGTTCACCGACGTGCTCGGATACCTCAAGTCGGTAGCCATCGCGCCCGCGGAATTGGAAGGTGCCTTCGAAGAGGGCATCGGCTTCGACGGCTCCTCGATCGAGGGCTTCGCGCGCGTCTCCGAATCCGACACCGTCGCCCGGCCCGATCCGTCCACGTTCCAGGTGTTGCCGTGGACCACCAGCGGGGGCAAGCACCACTCCGCCCGGATGTTCTGCGACATCACCATGCCCGACGGATCGCCGTCATGGGGCGACTCGCGCCACGTCCTCCGGCGCCAGCTGGCCAAGGCCAGCGACCTCGGGTTCTCTTGCTACGTCCACCCGGAGATCGAGTTCTTCCTGCTGATGCCCGGCAGCGACGACGAGCCCCCGGTACCTGCCGACAACGGCGGCTACTTCGACCAAACCATCCATGACGCTGCGCCCAACTTCCGCAGGCACGCCATCGACGCGTTGGAGTCCATGGGCATCTCCGTCGAGTTCAGCCACCACGAGGGGGCGCCGGGACAGCAGGAGATCGACCTGCGCTACGCGGACGCATTGTCGATGGCCGACAACGTGATGACCTTCCGCTACGTGGTCAAGGAGGTCGCGCTCAAAGAGGGCGTGCGGGCGTCGTTCATGCCAAAGCCGTTCGCCGAGTACCCCGGCTCGGCCATGCACACGCACATGAGCCTGTTCGAGGGTGAGAACAACGCCTTCCACAGTCCGGACGACCCACTTCAGCTGTCGGACGTCGGCAAGTCGTTCATCGCGGGCATCCTCGAACACGCGTCGGAGATCAGTGCCGTCACGAATCAGTGGGTGAACTCCTACAAGCGGCTCGTCCACGGTGGCGAGGCCCCGACCGCGGCCTCCTGGGGGGCGGCGAACCGCTCCGCGCTCGTACGCGTGCCGATGTACACCCCGCGCAAGGCGGCGTCGCGCCGCATCGAGGTCCGCAGCCCCGATTCCGCGTGCAACCCGTACCTGGCGTTCGCAGTGTTGCTGGCCGCCGGACTGCGCGGCGTAGAGAAGAACTACCAACTCGGCCCGCAAGCCGAGGACAACGTGTGGACGCTGACCCCCGAGGAGCGCCGCGCGATGGGGTACAAGGAGCTTCCAGGCAGCCTCGGCGTTGCGCTCACCGAGATGGAAACCTCCGAACTCGTCGCGGAAGCGTTGGGGGAGCACGTGTTCGACTTCTTCCTACGCAACAAGCGTGCGGAGTGGGAGAACTACCGCAGCCACGTCACGCCGTTCGAGTTGAAGGCCTACCTTTCTCTGTAGGACCGGTGCGATAACGGCTGTAACCTTGCCGATGTGCCGAAACCCGCGACGCAGCGCCCCACGTTGCCCAGCGTCGGCAGGCTCGGGTTGGTCGAGGCCGACGCCCGCGAAGCCCTGGACCGGCTTGGCTGGAACACCGATGAACACGTCGAGTTGTTGTGGTCGCTTTCGCGGGCGCCCGATGCCGACGGCGCCCTGCGGATCGTCGTCCGGCTAGCCGACGAACTCGGAGCGGGCTGGGACGAGTTGCACCGGGCGCTGCTCAAGGATCGCGCGCTGCGGGGCAGGCTGTTCGGCGTGCTCGGCTCGTCGCTCGCACTTGGCGACCACCTCGTTGCGCAACCGCTGGCCTGGCATCTGCTGGCGGGCAACGTCAAGCTGCCATCCGCCGACGACCTTCGGCGCGACTTCGCCGCCGTCGCCGAATGTGGTGCCGACCCGAATTCCTTGAAGTTCTCGCTGCGCAAGCTGTACCGCGACCGCATGCTGGTGCTCGCCGGCCTCGACCTGGCGCCGACCGTCGAGAACGAGCCCGTGCTGGACTTCTCGACCGTTGGTGCCCACTTGTCCGACATGGCCGACGCCGCGCTGGGCGCCGCGCTCATCGTCGCGACCAAGACGGTCTGCGGCGACGACGCCCCCGCGCCGCGGCTGGCCATCATCGCGATGGGCAAGTGTGGCGCCAGGGAGCTCAACTACGTCAGCGACGTCGACGTCATCTTCGTCGCCGAGCACGCCGACACGGTCACCACGCGCGTCGCAGGCGAGCTGATGCGGTTCGCCAACGACGCCTTCTTCGAGGTCGATGCGGCGCTCCGGCCCGAAGGCAAGCAGGGCGCTCTGGTTCGAACCCTCGAATCGCACGTCGCGTACTACGAGCGATGGGCCAAGACGTGGGAGTTTCAGGCCCTGCTCAAGGCGCGTCCCGCGGTCGGTGACCCCGAGCTGGGAGCGCAGTACATCGCGGCCCTGATGCCGATGGTGTGGACGGCGTCCGAGCGCGACGACTTCGTGCCCGAGGTGCAGGCCATGCGCAGGCGGGTCGAGGAACTGGTGCCCGCAGGTGAGCGGACGCGAGAGCTCAAACTCGGAACGGGTGGATTGCGCGACGTCGAGTTCGCGGTGCAGCTGTTGCAACTCGTGTACGGACGCTACGACGAGTCGCTGCACGTCGCTTCGACCGTCGATGCGCTCGCCGCACTCGCCGCCGGCGGATACGTCGGTCGCGACGACGCCGCCAACCTCACCGCGTCCTACGAGTTCCTCAGACTGCTCGAACACCGCCTGCAGCTGCAGCGGCTCAAGCGCACCCACATGCTGCCCCAGGCCGACGACGAGGAGAAGCTGCGGTGGCTGGCGCGCGCCGCACACATGCGACCTGATGGTCAGCACGACGCGCTCGGCGTGCTGCGCGAGGAACTCAAGCGCCAGAGCATGCGGGTGTCGAGGCTGCACGCCAAGCTCTTCTATCAACCGCTGCTGGAATCGGTGGGAGGTCCGGCGGCCGAATTCTCGCCTGCGACGTCGCCCAAGGCGGCCGAACGTCTGCTCGCCGCACTGGGTTACGAGGGTCCGCAGAGCGCGTTGACCCATCTCGCCGCGCTGACCAATCACAGCGGCCGACGCGGCCGGGTGCAGCAGGTGCTGCTGCCCACCCTGCTGGAGTGGCTGTCGAACACCCCCGACCCGGATGCGGGGCTGCTGGCGTATCGCAAGATCAGCGACGAGCTGGCGGATCAACGTTGGTTCCTCGCAACGCTTCGCGACGAGGGTGCGGTGGCCAAGCGCCTGATGCGGGTGCTCGGCACCTCCGCCTACGTCCCCGACCTGCTGATGCGCGCCCCCGAGGTCATCCAGCAGTACGCCGACGGCCCCCAGGGGCCCAAGCTGCTCGAGGTCGAACCCGACACGCTTGCCCGTGCGTTGGTCGCGTCGGCGGGCCGACATTCCGATCCGGCTGGGGCAATTGCGGCCGCGCGTACGCTTCGCCGCCGTGAGTTGGCGCGCGTGGCATCGGCCGATCTGCTCGGCATGCTCGACGTCACCGACGTCTGCAGGGCGTTGAGCGCCGTATGGGTGGCCGTGCTCGAAGCGGCGCTCGCCGCGGTGATCCGCGCCAACACGCCCGCCGACGGGGTGCCCGCGCGCATCGCCGTCATCGGAATGGGTCGACTTGGCGGCCAGGAACTCGGATATGGATCCGACGCGGACGTGATGTTCGTATGCGAACCGCTGGCCGGCGTCGAGGAATCCGTCGCCACGCGCTGGTCGGTGACCATCGCGGAACAGGTGATCAAACTGCTGGGCACCCCAAGCGCCGACCCGCCGCTGGAAGTCGACGCCAGCCTGCGTCCGGAGGGCCGCAGCGGCTCACTGGTGCGCACCCTGGAGTCGTACTCGTCGTACTACGCGAAGTGGGCGCAGCCGTGGGAGATTCAGGCGTTGCTTCGCGCCCATCGAGTGGCAGGCGACGAAGATCTTGGCCACCGGTTCCTGCTGATGGCCGATGGGACGCGGTATCCGGCCGGGGGAGTGTCGGTCGCTGCGGTGCAGGAGATCAGGCGCGTCAAGGCCCGTATCGACGCCGAGCGGCTACCCCGCGGCGCCGACCCGAACACCCACACCAAACTCGGCCGGGGTGGACTCGCCGACATCGAATGGACCGTACAGTTGGTGCAACTGCGCTATGCGCATGCCATCCCGGAGCTACACAACACGTCGACGTTGGGTTCGCTCAACGTGATTGGCGCCGCGGCGCTGCTGCCCGAAGGTGACGTGGACCTGCTGCGCGATGCGTGGCTGACGGCGACGCGGGCCCGCAATGCATTGGTTCTGGTGAAGGGCAAGCCCACCGACCAATTACCAGGCCCAGGTCGTCAACTCAACGCCGTCGCGGTGGCCGCGGGCTGGGAGAACGGTGATGGCGGCGAGTTCCTCGACAATTATCTGCGGGTGACGCGCCGGGCAAAGACGGTGGTACGAAAGGTGTTCGAGACATGAGTGCAGCGTGAGCATCGAGGTCCCGTTCGAGACGGTCACCGGCGAGGAGTACGACCGGCTCTCTGCTTTGTACGAGCCGTTGACGCAGTCCGTGCGCAGGCTGATCGACGCCGGGATCCGCACCAACGTGGACGAGGGCACCCTTCGCGAAGCTCAAGCCGCGATCGATTCGGTCGCAGAGTCATTGGAGCGTGCGCAACGGGTAACCACGTCGACCTTGCGGCACGCCGACTCCGGTCGCGTGTTGGCGTGGGCCAATCCGGCTGTGGGACTTCGCAACGCGATCTCGCCGCCGATGCCGATCCAGCACGAGGCCGACGGGCGGTGCTGGGCGGAGTTCAGCCTCGGCCTCGCCTACGAGGGGCCGCCCGGGTTGGTTCACGGTGGGATATGCGCGCTGGTACTCGACCACCTCCTAGGCGAGGTCGCTAGCTCTGGCCTCACGAAGCCGAGGTTCACCGGCACCATCACATTGCGCTACTTGCGTGGCACACCTTTGGGCCCGCTTCGCGCCGAGGCGTTCATCGACCGCATTGAAGGTGCGAAGACGTACGCCCGTGGATATCTCAGCGATGCCGATGGGTACACGGTAGAGGCCGACGGAGTCTTCATCGAGCCGGCGTGGGCGCGGGGCGCCGGTGGGCTGGAGCGCAGCGACCCGGGGATGCGCACAGCGTGAAGTTCTACGTCAGCACGGCGTTCCTGGATACCAAGGAAGTCGTCGAGATCGCCAAGGCTGCAGACGAACTCGGTTACGACGGCATGGGCATCCCCGATCACGTCATCAACCTCGAGACGCTCGAAACCCCATACCCGTATACCAAGGACGGATCGCGGCGGTGGGAGGCATTCACGCACTGGCCCGATCCATGGGTGATGATCGGGGCGATCGCGTTGGTCACCACTCGACTGCGTTTCGTCACCACCGTGTACCTGCCTGCAATGCGCGATCCCTATTCCGCGGCGAAAGCCATTGGTACGGCGGCATGCCTGGCGGACGGACGGCTAGAACTCGGGATCGGCGTCGGCTGGTGCGAGGAAGAATTCACCCTGATGGGCCAGCGGTTCGACCGCCGCGGCAAGCGGACGGACGAGATGCTGGAGTTGATGCGTGCGCTGTGGCAGCCCGGCTGGACGGAGTTCTCCGGCGAGTTCTACACCACGCCACGGCTGGAGATGGAGCCCACTCCGCCGCGCATCCCGATCTACGTCGGCGGGCTGTCCGACATCGCGTTGCGCCGCGCCGCGCGCAACGACGGCTGGATCGGTGACCTGATCACCACCGAGCGAGCGATCGCCTCGGTCGACAGGGTGCGCGAGATGCGAGCCGAAAAGGGCTTGTCGATGGACGATTTCACGGTTCTCACCCCGCTGACCGACGCTTTCACGCCTGAGCACTACGAGCGCGCCGAAGCCGCGGGTATCAACGGCATCATCACCATGCCGTGGATGTTCTACTCGGGACCGCAAGCGTCCCTCGCCGAGAAGATCGACGGCATGAAGCGCTTCCGCAAGGACCTCGGGCTCGACGGCTAGCGCTTCGAGCGCATGGCGTCCAGCGCCCACGTGCCGCCGCCCGTGAAGACCAGAAGGAAGAAGCCGAAGCACAGCAGCACCGCCGGCTCGCCGTTGTTGATGATGGGCCAGAAGGACTTCGGTTGGTGCTGCACGAAATACGCGTAAGCCATGACGCCTGAGGCGATGAACGCCGCGAGCCGAGTGATCAGCCCCGCAAGGATCAACACACCTGCGACCACCTCGATGAGGCCGCCCCACCAGATCGGCCAACTCCCGACGGGTGCCTGCTGTCTCGCTACCGGGAACCCGAACAGATGCGAGGTGGCGTGACAGAGCACGAGCAATGCCAATACGACCCGGAACACGCTCAGCACGATCGGCGACAAGGACGTGAGTTTGCTTTCCAGTTTCGTCACTGGCTCAACACTACCGATACGAGCGGACCCCCTCCTGCCCGAAGGCTGAAGGGGGTCCGGCAAACGGCTGAGCCGATTAAACGTCACATCGGCTGAACCGACTAGACGTCGTAGTACAGCGCGAACTCGTACGGATGCGGCCGGATCTGGATCGGCATGATCTCGTTCTCGCGCTTGAAGGCGATCCACGTCTCGATGAGGTCGCTGGTGAATACCCCACCCTCGGTGAGGTATTCGTGATCCTTCTCGAGGTTGTCGATCACGGTCGTCAACGAGGTCGGCGCCTGCGGAATGTTGTTGGCTTCGTCCGGCGGCAACTCGTAGAGGTCCTTGTCGATGGGCAGACCTGGATCCATCTTGTTCTTGATGCCGTCGAGGCCTGCCATCAGCATCGCCGCGAAAGCCAGGTACGGGTTGCCCGAGCTGTCGGGGCAGCGGAACTCGAGGCGCTTGGCCTTGGCGTTCTCGCCCGTGATCGGGATGCGCACGCATGCCGACCGGTTGCGCTGGCTGTACACCAGGTTGATCGGCGCTTCGTAGCCGGGCACCAGCCGCTTGTACGAGTTCACCGTCGGGTTGGTGAAGGCCAGCAGCGATGGGGCGTGGTGCAGGATGCCGCCGATGTAGTGCAGCGCCATCTCCGACAATCCGGCGTAACCCTTGTCGTCGTAGAACAGCGGCTTGCCGTCCTTCCACAGCGACTGGTGGGCGTGCATGCCGGACCCGTTGTCACCGAACAGCGGCTTGGGCATGAAGGTGACCGTCTTGCCTGCCGCCCATGCGGTGTTCTTGATGATGTACTTGAACAGCAGCACGTCGTCGGCAGCGTGCAGCAGGGTGTTGAACCTGTAGTTGATCTCGGCCTGACCGGCGGTGCCGACCTCGTGGTGACCGCGTTCGAGGACGAAGCCCGAGTTCTGCAGGTTGGTTGCCATCTCGTCGCGCAGGTCCACGTAGTGGTCGTAGGGGGCGACGGGGAAGTAGCCGCCCTTGGGCCGCACCTTGTAGCCGCGGTTCGGGCTGCCGTCGGCCTCGAACGATTCGCCGGTGTTCCACCAACCGGATTCCGAATCCACCTCGTAGAACGTGCCGTTGATCTTCGAGTCGAAGGCGACGGAGTCGAAGATGTAGAACTCGGCCTCCGCGCCGAAGTAGGCGGTGTCGGCGATGCCGGTGCTCTTCAGGTAGTCCTCGGCCTTGCGTGCGACGTTGCGTGGGTCGCGCGAGTAGGCCGACTTGTCGTTCGGGTCGTGCACGAAGAAGTTGACATTGAGCGTCTTGGCCGCCCGGAACGGGTCGATGCGTGCAGTTTCGGGATCCGGCAGCAGCATCATGTCGGATTCGTGGATGGACTGGAAGCCGCGCACCGACGATCCGTCGAACGCCAAGCCGTCTTCGAACACGCTGGCATCGAATACGGAGGCCGGGATCGAGAAGTGCTGGACGACACCGGGCAGATCGCAGAACCGAATGTCGACGTACTCGACCTTCTCGTCCTTGATCAGCTTGAAGAGGTCGTCGGCTGTCTGTTCTGCCACTGCTTAATCTCCTTTGACTGGTAGCCCGCCGGTTGACGCTAGGGACACGATGTTGCACTGCAGTCAACCGCATGTTGCGCCGACGTTACGCAATTCCCATCAACCTATGCTGGTTCCATGCCCCGTGAGCACCCTTCCTGGCTGTCCGGCCCACCCCCTTACGAGCCAGCGATGCCAGCCACGGGGGCAGGCGACTATCCAGGCCAGCGACTGGGTCTACCGCAGCACGGGCCGGGTTCCTTGGCCAGGACGGGCCGTCGGGTCGGCGCCCTCTTCGTGGACTGGTTCATCGCCGCCGGCTTGGCCCGATTGCTCGTCGTGTTCGGGTTCATCGGCGAAGCCGAATTCTTGTACTCGTGGCGAGGTTCCACGGCAGGAGTGTTGGTGTGGTTGTTGCTCGGCATCGTGTCGGTGCGGCTATTCACCTTCACCCCAGGGCAGTACGCCTTCGGACTGCGGGTCGCGTCGATCGACCACCGCGAGCACGTCGGCGTTGGGCGAGCGCTGGTGCGTGGGCTGCTCGTGTTCCTGGTCGTACCCGTGCTGTTCTCCGACGGCGACGGCCGCGGGCTCCAGGACAAGCTCACGGGGACCGCCGTCGTACGGCGTTAGCCGATTACTTCCTGCGCACGGAGCGCTGCACGCCGCGCATCTTCGCGCCCGACGGCAGCGGGCCCTTGGGCATCGCGGCAGGCCCCATCCGCGAGCCCAGCGCCGCCAGCCGCGACTCCAGTGAGTCCATCTGTTTGACGGTGATGTTGGCGGGCAGCTTGGTCAGGTGGCGCTCCAGCTTGGACAGCGGCACCTCACCCTCGCCGTTGCCGACGACGATGTCGTAGATCGGGATTTCGCCGACGAGTCGGGCGGTGCGCTTCTTCTCCTGCGCCAGCAGCGGTTTGACACGGGCGGCCGAGCCCTCGCCGACGAAGATCACGCCCGGCCGGCCGATCACCCGGTGCACCGCGTCGAAGTGTCCAGTGGCCGCGACGCCTGGCGTCACCCGCCATTTGCCGCGCAGGTTCTCCAACGCCCACGCGGCCGCGCCGGTCTGACCGTCGGCCTTGCTATAGACGGACTTCTGCGCGCGCCGGCCGAAGATGATGAACGCCAGCAGGGCGCCCAGAATCACGCCGAGCACGATCAACATCACCATCGTGAACACGCTGCCGCTGAAGTAGCCCGCGACCGCCGCGGCCGCCACGACAAGCACGAACACGCCGATCATGTACGGCAGAAGCCGCTTGTCTTCCTTGCGCTGTATCTGGAACGCCTGCCACAGCTGGCTGCGGCGCTCTTTCGAGGCCGCCTTCCGCGTCGCCTTCGCCTCGGCCTTTGCGGCCTTGACGGCTGAGGGGTCCTTGCTCTTCGCCATCGGCTCAGGATACGGGTGGGCTGGTATTCATCCGTATCCGCGCGGCTTCCGCGTACAACCTGCCCGCTCGATACGACGAACGGACGAGCGGACCAGCGAGGACGCCAGCGAAGCCAAGCCCCTCGGCGAACTTCTGGTGCTCGACGAACTCCTCGGGCCTGACCCAGCGTTCCACCGGGTGGTGGCGCACCGTCGGGCGCAGGTACTGCGTGATGGTGACGATGTCGCAGCCCGCGTCGTGGAGGTCGGTGAGCGCCGCGCGCACCTCTTCGGGCGTCTCGCCCATGCCGAGGATCAGGTTGCTCTTGCTCACCAGGCCGTCGTTGCGGGCCGCGGTCAGCACGTCGAGACTGCGCTGGTAGCGGAACGCCGGACGGATGCGCTTGAAGATGCGCGGCACCGTTTCGAGGTTGTGCGCCAACACTTCCGGGCGCGCGTCGAACACCGCCTGCAGTTGTTCGGTGATGCCGTTGAAGTCGGGGATGAGCAGTTCGACGCCGGTGTTCGGGTTGAGCTCCTTGATCTGCCGCACGGTCTCTGCGTACAACCACGCGCCGCCATCTGGCAGATCGTCGCGTGCGACGCCGGTGACGGTGCTGTAGCGCAGGCCCATCGCGGCGACGCTCTCGGCCACCCGGCGCGGCTCGTCACGATCGAGGTCGGCGGGCTTACCGGTGTCGATCTGGCAGAAGTCGCAGCGCCGCGTGCACTGCTCGCCACCGATGAGGAAGGTGGCCTCGCGGTCCTCCCAGCATTCGTAGATATTGGGGCAGCCGGCCTCTTCGCAGACCGTATGCAGGCCCTCCCGGCGGACCAGGGCCTTCAGTTCCTGATACTCCGGGCCCATCCTCAGCCGCGTCTTGATCCACGGTGGCTTGCGTTCGATGGGGGTCTCGGCGTTGCGGACCTCGAGGCGCAAGGGCTTGCGAATCCCAGGAGTCGACGGGCCTGCGACTGGGGATTCGGGCTCGACGCTCACGTCAACGATGCTAGCGCCGGTCGGCCGTCCAATGCGTCGCGCACCGCTTCGCCGACCCGCCCTGCCACGTCGTCGACGGTGACGCGGTGGCCGAGCTCCGCGGTGAGCGACGTGACGCCCGCGTCGGCGATGCCGCACGGCACGATCGACGAGAACGCGTCCAGCTCACAATCGCAGTTGAGCGCGAACCCGTGCAACGTCGTCGCCTTGGCGACCCGGATACCGATGGCCGCGATCTTGCGGTCTCCTCGACCACCCTGGCCGGGCACCCACACTCCCGACCTGCCCTCGACACGGCCAGTCGTCAGGCCGACGCTCGCGCACACCGCGATCAGCGAATCCTCAAGGCGGCGTACGAAGTTCACCACGTCCAGCGGCTGCGCCAGACCGATGATCGGGTAGCCGACCAGCTGACCGGGACCGTGCCAGGTGATCTTGCCGCCGCGATCGACGTCGACCACCGGAACACCGTCGCGCGGCCGCTCGTGTGGTTCGGTCCGCTTGCCCGCCGTGTACACCGAGGGATGCTCGAGCAGCAGCAGGGTGTCCGGGCCGCCCGCCTGCCGTGCCTCGGCGAACTCGCGCTGAAGCTCCCAGGCCTGCAGGTAGTCGACACTGCCCAGTCGGCGGACGTCGACCGCCGTATCTGCGGACCTGATCGACGGCGAAGCCATGGCTTCAAGGCTACGGGAGAAGGCCATGGGAGCCTCACCGCTGCTCGAACTACGAGGCCTTCGGAGCCGTGGCGTAGCCCAGCGCCTCGCCGATGGTGTTGTGGTGAAACTCGAATCCGGCGCGTTCCAGGGCTGCCGGGATGGCGCGCTGTCCGCCAAGCACACCTTCCTCGGCGAACTCACCGAGCAGCGTGTGCAGTGCGAACCCCGGCACGAACAGCGGCGTCGGCCGGTTCATGGCGCGGCCCAACGCTCGGGTGAACTCGGCATTGGTGACGGGCGCGGGTCCCGTCGCGTTCACCGGTCCGGAGAGGCCGTGGCCGATCGCGAACAGCAGCGCGCGCACCTCGTCCTCGAGGCTGATCCACGGCATGTACTGGCGGCCGTTGCCGAGTCGCGCCCCGAGCCCAAGTCTGAAGAGCGGCTTGATGCGGGCAAGCAGCCCACCCGTCGGAGCCAGCACCAAACCGGTGCGCACCAACACCACCCGCACGCCGGCGTGCGTAGCCGATTCCGCGGCCGCCTCCCAGTCCTGGCACAGTCCGGCCAGAAAGCCTTCACCCGCGGGTGCCGACTCGTCGACGACGCGGTCACGGGTGTCGCCGTAGTAGCCGACCGCACTGGCGTTGACGAGCACTGGCACGCCGGCCTCGACGACCGCGCTCGACAGCACCTCGGTCGGCCCGATGCGGCTATCGCGCAGGCTCTGCTTGAACGCACCCGACCAGCGTCTGCCGCCGATGCTCTCGCCGCACAGGTTGATCACCGCGTCGACGCCACGCAACGCGCTCGCGTCGAACTCGCCGATGTCGGGATTCCAGAACAGTTCGTCGGGATTCGACGGGGCCCGTCGGACGATCCTCAACACCCGGTGATCGGCGGCGCGCAGCGCCGACGTCAGGGCCGAGCCGATCAGTCCGGAGGAACCTGCGATCGCGACGACGGCATTGTTGCTTCCATCGGCCACTGGCCGTCAGCCTTTCTAGAGACCTAGGTCGGCCTCGAACGCGGCCTCTTCGAGGCGACGCTTGATGGTGGTCAAGAAACGTCCCGCGTCGGCGCCGTCGATCAGTCGGTGGTCGTAGGTCAGCGGCAGGTAGCACACCGACCGGACGCCGACCGACTCGTTGCCGGTTTCGTCGACGACCACGCGTGGCCGCTTGACGATCGCTCCGGTGCCCAGCATCGCCGCCTGCGGCGGCACCAGGATCGGCGTGTCGAACAACGCCCCCTGGCTGCCGATGTTGGTGATCGTGAAGGTGCCACCCGAAAGCTCATCGGGCTTGAGGTTGCCCGACCGCGCACGGGCCGCGATGTCGGCGATGGCGCGGGCCAGCCCTGCCAGTGACAGGTCGCCCGCGTTGTGGACGACGGGGGAGAGCAGCCCCTGCTCGGTGTCGACTGCGAAGCCCAGGTGCTCGGCGTCGTAGTACGTGATCTCCTTGGTGTCCTCGTTGTAGCTGGCGTTGACGTTCGGGTGCGCCTTCAGGGCGTCGATGACGGCGATCGCGAAGAACGGCAGGAACGTCAGGTTGACGCCCTCGCGCTCCGCGAAGCTGGCCTTGGCCCGCGCGCGCAGGTTGACGATCTTGGTCAGATCGACCTCGTGGGTCTGCGTCAATTGCGCTGTGGTCTGCAGGGATTCGCGCGTCTTCTTGGCCGTGATCTGACGAATCCGGTTGGCTTTCTGGACGGTGCCGCGCAGATGCGCCAGGGCCGGGGCAGTGGCCGTGGGGGCCGCCGCCGTGGCGGCCGGGGCGGCAGCCGCTGGTGCAGCCGGCGGCGG
>JAOPVI010000032.1 GCA_025966225.1 Mycobacterium sp.
ATCGACACGGGCCACTGACCGGGCTACTGAACAACGCGGCGGCCAACTTCATCGCGCCGACGGCCACCTTGAGTCCCCGCGCCTTCGAAGCCATCACGTCCACGGTCATGACGGGTTCGTTCAACACCACGTTGGCCATCGGTAAACGGTGGATCGCCGAGGGCTCGCCTGGGACCGTGTTGTCCAATCTGACGACCTGGATATGGACCGGATCCGCATTCGTCGTGCCGTCGGCGATGGCCAAGGCTGCCGTGCACGCGATGACGATGTCCCTCGCCGTCGAATGGGGCCGTTACGGGATTCGCTTGAATGCCCTTGCGCCCGGACCGATTCCGACCGACTACGCATGGGAGATGTTGAACCCCACCGAGAAGAGCGCGGTTGGCGCGACGCAGGTTGATCTGATCCCTCTCGGACGGCCAGGCACCATCGACGAACTCGCCAACCTGACGATCTTTGCGTTCTCCGATGCGTGCGATTACCTCACCGGTGAGGTAATCGCCATGGACGGCGGTCAGCGCCTGGCGGGGCCCAACACCTTCGCCGGGCTGTCGGCCATGACCGACGAGGACTGGGCGCAGGCGCGGGATCGCAGCAAGGCCGCGACCGCGGCGTCCAAAGCTGCTCGTAGCGTGTGAATCTCGTAAGCTTGTCGAAAGGTCGAGTAATGAAGGTGATCGGATCCATCGACGACGCGATGTCGCTGGTGGGGCAAGAACTGGGTGTCAGCGACTGGCTGC
This sequence comes from Mycobacterium sp., assembly GCA_025966225.1. Classification (GTDB taxonomy): domain Bacteria; phylum Actinomycetota; class Actinomycetes; order Mycobacteriales; family Mycobacteriaceae; genus Mycobacterium. The sequence goes on from JAOPVI010000032.1 coordinate 741, forward strand.
AGGTCGACCAGGACCGCATCGACGGGTTCGCCGAGGCGACCGGCGACCATCAATGGATCCACGTCGACGTCGATCGGGCCAACGCGGAAAGCCCGTTCGGCGCACCGATAGCGCATGGCTTTCTCACGCTGTCCCTGATTCCTGGGCTCAGCAAGCAGTGCTACCTCGTCGAGAACGCGAAGATGGGCATCAACTACGGGCTTAACAAGGTGCGCTTCATCGCCGCGGTGCGGGTCGGTAGCCGGGTGCGAGTCCGCTCGGAGTTGTTGGACGCCAACCGAATCGATGACTCCGTGGTGCACCTGACCGTGCGTCACACCGTCGAGATCGACGGCTCCGACAAGCCCGCAGCGGTCGCCGAGATGATCGCGCGCACCGTCTTCTAGGTTCGAGCAGCCCCGAACCTAACCTTCTTCGCCAATCGCGACCACTTCCCGGAAGCCCGCACGCACGCAGTCGGCGAACGCGGCCTCGTCGGTAATGGCGTTTGGATCGAAGTTCACTGCGATGCAACATGTTCCGTCATAGGACAACATCGTGACCATCGCGGTAATGCCCGGCCGAGGACCCATGGGGTAAATGCGCGTCACCCGTGCACCCGCCAGATAGAGCGGGCGGGCGATCGCGCCGAGATTCGAGGCTTGGATGTCCGACGTGCCGGTCATCTCGCCGGCCAAGAGTGTCAGCACGTCGCCGGGTAGCCGACTGAGGACCGGCGCGATGATGTCCAGGAACCCCAGCGCGGGCTCCATGCGGGCATCGGAGATGAAGCGATGGATGGCGGCTATCCGGGTCCGCGGGTCGGGATCCCCAACGGGAGCCGCGAAGCGTGCACCGGCAAATCTATTGCCGCCCATCGGATCCTTGTCAGTGCGAAGACTGATCGGTATCGCCATGGGGAGCACGTCGACGGAGTAGCCGAGCTTCTCGTGATAGAGCCGGAGCCCCCCGAGGATGCCGGCAAGGAACGCGTCGTTGACCGAACCACCGGCGGCCTTCGCCGCGGACTTCAGGTCGGCGAGTGCGACGTCACAGGTCATGAGGCGGTAGCCGGATCCTGTCCCCTGAAACGCGGGGGAATGCTCAGCCGATGGGCCGGCAAGCACCCTGCGCAACGAGTTCGCAAAGCCGACTGTGCTCGTCATCGTGCCCACGGGATCCGAGGCGAAGCGTTTACCAGCGTCGATGGCGGTGCGAGCCGTGGCAAGGGGTGCGTGAAACAACCTGTCGGTCAACCGATTTGCCAGGAGGCCGCCGGCTGTCTCGACACGCCGGGGTGGTGGCTGCGGTAGGTCGTCGCGAGGTCCCGGTTCGCGATCGTGGCCGTGGGTGAGGTCCAGGAGCTGTAGTAGCCCCAGCCCGTCGCTGAGGCTGTGATGCGGTTTGAAGAGGTAGGCCGACCGGCCGCCTTCGAGCCCGTTGACCAGCATCGACTCCCATGGCGGGCGTTGTGGATCAAGCGGACGAGACGCGAACTGAGCAGCCAGACGTTCCAACTCGACCATCGTTCCGTCGCCTGGCAATCCGACACGCTGGAGGTGGTAGGCGAGTTCGAAGTTCGGATCGCGAGACCAGGCCGGAGCCACTAGTGGCAGAGCGGGTTCGACGACGCGTTCCTTGAGGCGCGGAACGCGTTCGACGAGCCGCTCGTGCGCGGCGACGAGGCGCTCCCAGTCCGGCTCGGTGTCCAACAGTTCGATCACGACCCCCGTCGAACGCGTGCGGTGGTCGCCTTCGGCCCGCCACATCATCGCTTCCCACGCGCTCATGTCGGGTCCGCCGCCCCAGGAGGCTCCTGCGTCTTCGTTCGGCACGGTCAGACCTCCGAGCTCGTAGCGGTCGCATCCACGATGCTGGTAACTTGCAGGATCTGCTCGGCCACGCCGCGGGGATCATCGGACATGGGAACGTGTCCTACGCCCTCGAGGTGCACGACCTCGGCGCCTGGCAAGCGCTCGGCCATCGCGTCGCCGAAACCCTTGAACGGCAAGACCCGATCGGCCCCAGCCCACACCAGCCGCACCGGGTAGTCGCGGATGGCGGCCAGAGGGTCAACCTGTTTGCGGGGAAGTGCACGTAGGAGCGCATCGACCGCAGGTGCGGCGCCCCCTGCACGGATGAAAGCGGCCAACACACCGGAATCGACGCGCTCAGGATGGGCGACTTGCGCGCCGAGCAGCAGCTGACGAACGAGTGGGATGGCCGCCATCGTGTCGGCCCGCGACGCTAAACGGCTCGACGCCTTGATCGACCGCCGGATTGCCAAGGCCCGCAGTTCGATACTGCGTTGCGACTTCCACGCTCCGGCGGGACTGAACAGGACCAGGGACAGAGCCCGCCCCCGACGCGCGAGTTCGATTCCGATCCATCCGCCCAGTGAATTGCCGACGATGTGCACCTTCTCGAGTCCCAGCACGTCCAGCTCGGCCTCGATGCCGTCGGCCAGCGCCTGCACCGATGGCTCGACCCCTGGGCTCAACGGCGATCCGCCGCCGTGACCGAGCAGCGTGGGCACGATGACATCGTGGTGAGGCTCGAGGTACGGCAGCACGGGTGTCCAAGCCCGCCAGATGGCGCTGACGCCATGAAGGAGCAGCAGCGGGGATCCCTCCCCGCCCCGGTGACCGGCAGTCAACTCCAAGGGTTCCACGCTTGGTTCGGTCCCGCGGGACCGACGGCCGATGACTCTGGCCCCGACGGCGATCGCAATCATTGTCAACGCTGCCGCCGTGACCAACCATCGAACCCGTTTCGTGGCCTGATTGCTCACGGGGTGGGGGCACCGATCTCGGTGACCACCGCTGCTGACACGTGCATGTTGGGTCGCTTTCTCTTGTCGGTTCCGCATGTTCAGTCTGCGACAGCGCACTGACGGACATCGACGGAGCCGTCGCCCAGAAGCTCTGGCTGGACGCGCGTCTTGTTGCCGATCATCTTCTTGCCTGCCATGAAAAACGCTGCCGCATTGGAGGTCTCCACCGCCGCCACGCGGTCGTCCTCGTCGAGGTGAAACAGGGCGAACTTAGCCGAGTCGGTGTCGCCGCGGACGATCGCTGCTCGTGTCGGACGCACCAGACCGGCGATCTTCAACTGAAGGTCGAACTGATCCGACCAGAACCAGGGGACTTCCGGCTTCGGTGCAGCGCCACCGGTGATGGCGGCGGCTGCCTGTCTGGCCTGTTCGACTGCGCTCGGGATGCTCTCCAGTCGGATGCGGTGACTCTGGCCGGGGAGCGGCCGTTTGGTGACGTCGCCGATCGCGAACACCGACGAATCGTTCGTGCGGGCGAACTCGTCAACGAGTATGCCACCGTCACAATGGATTCCGCTCTCGCGGGCCAGATCGTCGCGCGGGATCGCACCCACGCCGACGAGTGCGGCGTCGCATTCGAGTTCTCGGCCGTCGGAGAGTTGAACCGCTCGAACCGTGCCGTGCCGGTCGCCCACGAATCCAACGACGTCCATACCGGTCAGGATGTCGGTGCCGCGGCGCGCGTGTTGGTCATGGATGAGTTGGGAGAATTCGGTGCTCGCGACGCGCGCCAGGATGCGGTGTTCACGCTCGAGGACGGTTACTTGGACGTGGCCGTGTGCGACGGCCTCGGCGGCGACTTCCAAGCCGACGTAGCCGCCTCCGATGATCACCATCCTGCGCGCGGCCGCCATCGTCTTGCGGAGCTCGACGGCGTCATCGAGGGTTCGCAGACTCAGAATTCCGCCTAGGTCCGAACCAGGCACGACGAGAGGCCGTGCTGCGGCTCCGGTCGCAATGACGAGGTGATCGTAGGAGAGCACGTCGCGGTCCGACGTGAGGATGCGGCGCGCGGCACGGTCTATCCGTGTCACCGTCTTGTTGAGCTGGATGTCGATGTCTTGGCTGCGGTAGAAGTCAATGGGTCGCAGCAACTGCTCGTAGTCGTCGGAAAAGTACTTCTTCGATAGCGGGGGGCGGTGGTTGGGAGGGTGCGGTTCGGCGCCCAACAGGGTGATCCGTCCCGCGTGCGAGTGCTGACGCAGTAGCCCGACGAGTGTGCCGCCGGCATGACCTGCGCCAACCACCACGGTCGATCCCTCGAGGCCGGGCCCGGCGTCGAAATCGGTCACAGGAGTTCCTCTTCTGGTCGGCACGCGTGATCCTTCCGCCGATCTCTCTGGAAAGTCTCGCCGAACCGCTCGTCGGGCCGCGTCACCACTTCGGGTAGTCATTGCCTTGCGGAAGGGGTATTTCTCGGCGACATCCTTGGCCCCAGCGACTCCGCCGCAGATAGTGAGCGGGTGGGGCCACCGTGGTACCCAGGGTCGCGATTGCGGGAGGCTGTGTTTCGTGCGCTGCGGGCGTGCGGACCGTCACCTGTGCCGAGCTCCCAACATCGATGTGAAGGGGGCACACCCATGACTCCTACGACCGGTCTAGTTCGCCGCACGAATCGCGGACCCCGACATGGCTGACGTGCTGCCGCAGCCGCAGACAGCCTCGGTTGAGGAGGTCATCCGCGAGCTCAAGGCGGGACCCAGCGGGCCGAAGGTCGCGGCGTTCTTCGACTTCGATGGAACGCTCATCGACGGATACTCCGCTGGAGCGTTGTACGAACACCGCGCGCGAAACCTGGAGCTGGGACCCGACGAACTGATCCGAACGATCAGCGCAGCGGTGGGTGGGCCACTTGACGAAGCCGCATTCGAGCAACTGATGTTGCGGGGAACCCGTGGCTGGATGGGACGCACCGACGATGAGCTGATGGAGCTTGGTGAACAGCTCTTCACGACGCACGTGGCGGGCGCGCTGCATCACGGCGCTTGGCGACTGGTGCGCGCCCATCAGAATCTCGGGCACACCGTCGTGATCGCCACGTCGGCCACCGCGATGCAGGTGATGCCGATGGCACGCGAGCTCGGCATCGAGCACGTGTTGTGCACGAGGCTCGAGACCGTCGACGGGGTGCTCACCGGTCAATTGGCCGGCCGGACACTCTGGGGCGCAGGCAAGTTGGCCGCCGCACGCGATTTCGCCAAGCGGAAACGCATCGCACTGAGCGGCTGCCATGCCTATGCCAACGGAGACGAAGACCTGCAGCTGCTGGACGCGGTCGGGTCTCCCCATCCGGTCAATCCGGGACGGTCGCTGGCCCGACATGCCGCTGAGCATGGGTGGAAGACGATCCAGTTGCCCGGCAAGTCCAGTCGGCTCAATCCGATACCGTTGATTCGCACCAGCGCCTTGATGGGCAGCTTTGCAGCCGCCGTCGGGGTTGGTGCCGTCGCCGGGGTGTTGACTCAGGACCGGCGCGGCGGCGTCGACCTGGCGACGTCGCTGTTCGGCCGCGTCGGAGGAGCGGTCGGCAACATCGCCATCGATGTCACCGGCGAGCAGCACGCCGCCCGACGTCCCGCGGTGTTCTTCATCAACCACCAGAGCACACTCATCGATGCCCTCGTCACCTCCCGCGTCATTCAGCGCGGGTTCACCGTCGTCGCAAAGGCAGAACTTCGTGAGGCGCCGGTGTTGGGCCCACTTCTGGACATCGCCGACGTCGCCTTCGTCGACCGCACCGACACCGCCAAGGCCATCTCCGGCCTGCGTCCCGTCGTCGAGAAACTGCGCTCTGGCGTCTCGATCGCCATGGCACCCGAGGGCACGCGGTCGCTCAGTCCGCGGGTCGGCCCGTTCAAGAAGGGTGGCTTCCATCTGGCCCGCGACGCGGGGGTTCCGATCGTTCCGATCGTCATCCGCAATGCGGGCGAAATCATGTGGCGCAATGCAAGCGTCGCCCAGGAGGGCACAATCGAAGTCGTCGTGCACGAACCCGTCCCGACCGATCGCTGGGAGCGGGCTGACATCGATGAGTGGTTGACACGGACGCGTCAGCTCTACATCGATACCCTCGACGATTGGCCCGGCGTTGCGGCTGGTGCGCGGTGGTCGGAAGCGATCGCGTGCGCGGTGGCGGCACGATGACCGCTGTGCTCCGGCTCCTACCGAGATGGCTGGCCGGGGCGTTGGAACCGAGCGACTCGGTCGCCTCGGATCAGATACTCGACTCCGACGAATTCAACTACGCTGCAACAGAATTGGCCCATGAGCTGGGTCGGGACGTGGGTGCCGTCAAGGACGAGGCGGCGGTGTACCTACAGGAGCTGGGCGCCGTGCACCTTCCCCTGGTCGTGCACGCCTGGCGTCGACTCGCGGTGTGGCTGGTGCGCGGCTTTCAGGTGGTGACCAACCCGGGGGAGATGGCTGCGCTCAACGAGCTCGACCGGGGCCATGCATTGGTCTTTCTGATATCGCACCGCTCGTATCTCGATCAGTTCGCGTTCCCTCCCCGCCTCGTCGAGGAGGGCATCTCGCCGACGTATGGTCTGGCCGGAGCCAATCTCGACTTCTTTCCGATGGGCCCACTTGCCAGGCGCAACGGCTTCATTCACGTGCGGCGGGCCTCCGGGGACATGCCCGTCTACCGGATGGCGCTACGCGCGCTCGTCGGCCGGATGGTCGACGACGGCCACAACCTCGTATGGTCGATCGAGGGTGGCCGTTCTCGGACGGGGAAGTTGCGGCCGCCGCGCTACGGGCTCCTGCGGTACGTGACGGACGCCGTTGAATCCGTGGGAGCCGAGCGGACCACCGTCATACCCGTGTCAATCCTCTATGACCAGCTTCCGCTACACGAAGTGAAGTTGATGGTCGCGGAGTCACGCGGCCTTCCCAAACGGCCGGAGAACGCACGCTGGCTGGTCGGCTATGCACACGGTCTGCGCCATCGGGTTGGCCGCATCTACCTCAATTTCGGCACTCCCGTACCGCTCTATGACCGCCTGAATGCTTTGCGCGCAGAGGGTTTGAACGATCGCCAGGTGGTCGAGAGGGTGGCGCTCGACATCTGCCATCGCATCAACCGGGCCACCCCAGTCTCTGCGACCGCGGCTGTCTGCGTGGCGATGCTCGGTGCTGATCGCGCTCTGACGATTGACGAGGTGTGTGCGACGGTGGCGCCGCTGGCCGGCTACCTCACGGCTCGGGAGTGGCCGATCGCAGGTGGCCTGGACCTCACCAAGCGCCCTACCGTCGCGCAATCACTGGACGATCTGGTCACCTCCGGTGTGTTGTCCCGCTATCGCGGGGGTGTCGCCACGGTGTGGGGCATTGGCGCGGACCAGCATCTCATCGCAGCGGTGTACCGCAACAGTGCAATTCATGTCCTGGTCATGCGCGCCATCGCCGAGTTGTCGTTGCTGAACTTCATTCAGACGCCGGGCGCCGACAACAAGACGGCGTGGAAGGCCGCGCTGGCGCTGCGCGAGTTGTTGAAGTTCGACTTCTTCTTCGCCGGGCGAGATGAGTTCGCCGACGAGTTGTGGCGGGAGTTCGCGATCATGGCCGGCATCGGACACGACAAGGAAGCGCCCCTTGACGTCGTCGAGGTGTCGCACTGCCTGCAGAACAATGACCTGTTGGTAGCACACTTGGTCTTGCGCCCATTCATCGATTCGTACCGGGTCGTCGCGGAGGAGTTGGCCGCCGCCGGTGACCGGTCGGTCGAGGAACACGAGATGCTCGCGCGTTGCCTGCGGGTGGGGCGCCAGTGGTCGTTGCAACATCGGATCACCGAGGAGTCGGTGTCAGGTGAGATGTTCAGTACCGCAACGAAAATGGCTCGCCACCGTGGGTTGATGAAAGCAAGCCCGGATCTCGGGCAGCGGCGGACCGCGCTCGTCGAGGAGCTCGACGATCTGCGGCGCTCGATCGACCATCTTCTAAGGTTGCGCACGACGGCGACGTGAGGCCCGCCATGGAGACATGGCATGACCGCCCCTGTGCCCGGGGGCGCTGCGACGTCAGTGAAAAGTTCTGCCTCTCGAGGTTGCTCCGTGGCCCATGCAAGGCGGCGCTCCGCCCCCACCGCCGGACCCTCCGAGGAGTGCGGCCGCCTCGGGGCGAGGGCGTCGAGCAGTGAATCGGCGTTCAAGCGCATTGTGCGCGATAAGGATTCGTCAGGCCGCCCAGTTTTAATTGACGTGCACGTTAGCCAAGCGGGCGACATTTCCTCGCGCTTGACGCTGGATCCGGTCGGCCCGAATCGAGAGAAGTCGTTGACCTCGACATGACGCCCAGGCGAGGCCGACGGTAAATCTGCGCGCGCCGACGCTCGAGGGGAACACGTGTTGCTGGGAACGGGCGAACCTAGCTCGCAAGAGGCAGATTTATCCCCCTTGGTGGGGCAGCCAACTGGTGGCGCGCATCGATAACGTTCGCCCATGCCGTGTGTCGAGGGTGATCAGTGCCCGCAGAAATGCCGGGGCGTCGTCCCCCGCAGAGGAACTGGGGCTGGTCTGCCCGCCATGACGCCCCGGTCGGTGACGTCATGACATCGGCGTCGA
>JAOPVI010000043.1 GCA_025966225.1 Mycobacterium sp.
GTGGATCAACAAGGTCGACGCCTACGTTCAGGACGAGCGCGGGTACTCCGTCGTCGAGCTGATCCTCGACGACTCGCAGGACTACGGTATCGAGACCACGCAGACCGTCATCTTCGCGATCCAGGTCGCGCTCGGTGAGCAGCTCAAGGCGCACGGAGCGAAACCCGGTGCGCTCGTTGGACAGTCGCTCGGCGAGGCGGCGGCCGCCTACTTCTCCGGTGGCCTCTCACTGGTCGACGCCACTCGCACCATCTGCTCGCGGGCCCACCTGATGGGCGAGGGCGAGGCCATGCTGTTCGGCGAGTACATCCGCCTGATGGCGCTCGTCGAATACTCCGCCGACGAGATCAAGACGGTGTTCTCCGACTTCCCGGACCTCGAGGTCTGCGTGTACGCGGCACCGACCCAGACGGTTATCGGTGGCCCGCCCGATCAGGTCGACGCGATCATCGCCAGGGCCGAGTCGGAGGGCAAGTTCGCTCGCAAGTTCCAGACCAAGGGCGCCAGTCACACCCAACAGATGGACCCTCTGCTCGGCGAACTCGCGGCCGAGTTGCAGGGTATCGAGGCGTTGCCGTTGCAGACGCCCTACTTCTCGACCGTGCACGAGGGCGGTTACCTCCGGTCAGGCAGCGAGCCGATCCACGACGTCGACTACTGGAAGAAGGGCCTGCGGCACAGCGTGTACTTCACGCACGGCATCCGCAACGCCGTCGACAACGGTCACACCACCTTCCTCGAGTTGGCACCAAACCCGGTGGCGCTCATGCAGGTTGGATTGACGACGGCCTCCGCAGGACTCCACGATGCGCAGCTGATCGCGACGCTGGCGCGCAAGCAGGACGAGGTCGATTCGATGACCACGGCCATGGCCCAGCTGTTCGTGTACGGCCATGACCTGGACTTCCGCACCCTGTTCTCCCGGGCGTCGTTCCCTCGGGCGTCCGACGGCGGCACTGACTACGCCCACATCCCGCCGACCCGGTTCAAGCGCAAGCCGCACTGGCTGGACGCCAAGTTCTCGGCCGACGGATCGGCGATCGCTCCCGGCACGCACGTAGCCATGCCCGACGGCCGTCACGTGTGGGAGTTCGCGCCGCGTGGCACACCCGATCTAGCGGCGTTGGTGAAAGCCGCGGCCACGCAGGTGCTTTCGGACGCCAAGCTGACGGCGGCCGAGCAACGCGCGGTACCCGCTGACGACGGCAGGCTGGTGACCACGCTGACGCGTCACCCCGGCGGCGCGACAGTGCAGGTGCACGCGCGCGTCGGCGAGTCCTTCACGTTGGTTTACGACGCGATCGTCACCCGCGGTGGTCAAGCGACCGCGTTGCCGACTGCCGTCGGGGCGGGCACCGCGATCGAGGCCGCTGTGGCCACACCAGTCGAGGCCGCCGCCGAACCCGATGAGGATGCGGCCATTCTGCAGGACAACCTCACCGCGGGCGCTGGTCTTGCAGCGGGCTTTGCCAAGTGGACCGCCGACAGCGGCGAGCCCATTGCGCAACGGCTGGGCACCATCGTCGGCAGCGCCATGGGCTACGAGCCCGAGGACCTGCCGTGGGAGGTGCCCCTGATCGAGCTCGGCCTGGATTCGCTGATGGCCGTGCGGATCAAGAACCGCGTCGAGTACGACTTCGACCTGCCGCCGATTCAGCTGACGGCCGTCCGCGACGCCAACCTCTACGCCGTCGAGAAGCTCATCGAGTACGCGATCGAGCACCGCGACGAAGTTCAGGAGCTCGCAGACGTTCAGAAGACGCAGACCGCTGAAGAGATCGCCGCGGCCCAGGCCGAGCTGATGGGCGGGGCGACGACCGTGGCCGAGCTCGAGGAGCGGCTGGCCCAGAAGACGGCCGAGGCCGAGTCGGCGGGGCCGGAAGCACCCGACGAGCAGCTCGAAATCCCGCCGCCTCCAACGAATCCGTCCGGACCGGAGGCACATATCGCGGCCGGGGTCGCTCCGGAGTCACATGTCGCGGCCGGGGCCGCTCCGGCGCCGAGCGCGGCGGGTGCGGCAGCCGTGGTGCTGAACCAGAAGGCCGTCGCGGACGCGCTCAATTCCGACGTGCCGCCGCGCGACGCTGCCGAGCGGGTGACGTTCGCGACGTGGGCGATCGTCACCGGCAAGTCGCCCGGTGGAATCTTCAACCCGTTGCCCACGCTCGACGACGCCTCCGCCGACAAGATGGCGCAACGCCTTTCGGAGCGCGCCGAGGGCACCGTCACGGCCGCGGACGTGAAGAAGGCCCGGACCGTCGAGGAGCTCGCCACCACGGTGCGCGAATTCCTCGAGGCGGGCACGATCGACGGCTTCGTGCGGACCATCCGCAAGGCCGAGCGGGACGACCAGGTTCCGGTCTACGTCTTCCACGCGGCAGGTGGCTCGACGGTGGTCTACGAACCGCTGCTGAACCGGCTCCCGGCGGGCACGCCGATGATCGGCTTGGAGCGCGTCGAGGGGTCCATCGAGGAGCGCGCGGCGCAGTACGTGCCGAAGCTGTTGGAAGTCAACGGAGGCAAGCCGTTCGTGCTCGCGGGCTGGTCGTTGGGTGGTGCGCTGGCCTACGCGTGCGCGATCGGGCTCAAGCGGGCCGGCGCCGACGTCCCCTTCGTCGGCCTCATCGACTGTGTCCGGCCGGGCGAACCGATCCTCCACACCAAGGAGGAGACCAGGAAGCGCTGGGACCGGTAC
>JAOPVI010000048.1 GCA_025966225.1 Mycobacterium sp.
AAGCCGCGCTTGGCCAGCAGCGCCTTCGCCTTGTCCGTCAGCTCCATGGTCATGTCCTTGGCCCTGAGCTGGTTTCCGACGCGGTTGATCATCAGGTCGACCATCCGGATGATCTCTTCCTTGGTCAGCTGGTGGAAGACGATGATGTCGTCGATGCGGTTGAGGAACTCCGGGCGGAAGTGCTTCTTCAGCTCGTCGTTGACCTTGAGCTTCATCCGCTCGTAGTTGTTCTCGCCGCCACCCTGGGTGAAGCCGAGGCCAACCGCCTTGCTGATGTCGGACGTGCCGAGGTTGGACGTGAAGATCAGCACGGTGTTCTTGAAGTCGACCGTGCGACCCTGGCCATCGGTGAGCCGACCGTCCTCGAGCACCTGCAGGAGGCTGTTGTAGATCTCCTGGTGGGCCTTCTCGATCTCATCGAACAGCACGACGCTGAAGGGCTTGCGCCGCACCTTCTCGGTGAGCTGGCCGCCCTCCTCGTAGCCGACGTACCCCGGAGGGGCACCGAACAGCCGCGACGCGGTGAAGCGGTCGTGGAACTCGCCCATGTCGATCTGGATGAGCGCGTCGTCGTCACCGAACAGGAACTCGGCCAGCGCCTTGGAGAGCTCAGTCTTACCGACGCCGGACGGGCCGGCGAAGATGAACGAGCCCGACGGACGCTTCGGGTCCTTCAGGCCGGCGCGGGTACGCCGGATGGCCTTGGAGACGGCCTTGACGGCGTCCTCCTGGCCGATGATCCGCTTGTGGAGTTCGTCCTCCATGCGCAGCAGGCGCGTGGTCTCCGCCTCGGTCAGCTTGAACACCGGGATACCGGTCCAGTTGCCGAGCACCTCGGCGATCTGCTCGTCGTCGACCTCGGCGACCACGTCGAGATCACCCGAACGCCATTGCTTCTCACGCTCGGCGCGCTGCGCGACCAGGGTCTTCTCGCGGTCGCGCAGGCTCGCGGCCTTCTCGAAGTCCTGCGCGTCGATCGCGGACTCCTTCTCCCGGCGCGCGTCGGCGATCTTCTCGTCGAACTCGCGCAGGTCTGGCGGTGCGGTCATCCGGCGGATGCGCATGCGGGCACCGGCCTCGTCGATGAGGTCGATGGCCTTGTCCGGAAGGAACCGGTCGTTGATGTAGCGGTCGGCCAGCGTGGCCGCGGCAGCGATGGCGCCGTCGGTGATCGAGACGCGATGGTGCGCCTCGTAGCGGTCGCGCAGCCCCTTGAGGATCTCGATGGTGTGCTCCACCGTCGGCTCACCGACCTGCACCGGTTGGAACCGGCGCTCGAGCGCAGCATCCTTTTCGATGTACTTGCGGTACTCGTCGAGTGTGGTGGCACCGATGGTCTGGAGCTCACCGCGGGCCAGCTTGGGCTTCAGGATCGACGCGGCGTCGATCGCACCCTCGGCAGCACCCGCCCCGACGAGCGTGTGGAGCTCGTCGATGAACAGGATGATGTCGCCGCGGGTGTTGATCTCCTTGAGCACCTTCTTCAGGCGCTCCTCGAAGTCACCGCGGTAGCGGCTACCTGCCACCAGCGACCCAAGGTCGAGCGTGTAGAGCTGCTTGTCCTTGAGCGTCTCTGGCACGTCGCCGTGCACGATCGCTTGGGCGAGGCCCTCGACGACGGCGGTCTTGCCGACACCTGGCTCGCCGATCAGCACCGGGTTGTTCTTGGTACGGCGGCTCAGCACCTGCATGACCCGCTCGATTTCCTTCTCGCGGCCGATGACGGGGTCGAGCTTGCCCTCCATGGCGGCGGCGGTCAGGTTGCGCCCGAACTGGTCGAGCACGAGCGACGTCGACGGGTTACCAGCCTCGCCGCCGCGGCCACCGGTGCCGGTTTCGGCGGTCTCCTTGCCCTGGTCGCCGCTGAGCAGCTGAATGACCTGCTGGCGCACCCGGGTGAGCTCCGCACCGAGCTTGACGAGTACCTGGGCGGCGACGCCCTCGCCCTCACGAATCAGGCCGAGCAGAATGTGCTCCGTGCCGATGTAGTTGTGGCCGAGCTGAAGCGCCTCACGCAGTGACAGCTCTAGCACCTTCTTGGCACGCGGCGTGAACGGGATGTGGCCGGACGGCGCCTGCTGGCCCTGGCCGATGATCTCCTCGACCTGACTGCGCACGCCCTCCAGCGAGATGCCCAGCGACTCCAGCGACTTGGCGGCCACGCCTTCGCCCTCGTGAATGAGGCCCAACAGAATGTGCTCGGTGCCGATGTAGTTGTGGTTCAGCATCCGGGCCTCTTCTTGGGCCAGGACGACGACGCGCCGTGCGCGGTCCGTAAAGCGTTCGAACATCGGTGGTTACCTGCTCTCCATCAAATAGCGCGGCTCTTGGCACAAACACAGCGACAAAGCCAGCACGGCTAACCGCGCTCTGCACCTACCGTCCACTGTAGTGGGCGGCGGCCCGGGGCGCCCCGCTTGTCCACGTCTTATGACGCTTACCGACCAGGTCTACCCCGCACCTCAGACAAGCAACGCCCAGCCGACGGCATTCGTTTCCACGAGAGCGCCGTGACCATTGCGCCGTCGGCGAAACCGCCCGTGGACCCGGCCGCAGCTGGGCGTTGACTGGCTACGCCGCGTTACGTTGCCTCGTGGAATGCATCGATGACGTCAGCAGGGATGCGTCCGCGGGTGGACACGTTGTGCCCGTTGCGGCGCGCCCAATCGCGTATCGCGGCGCTCTGCTCACGATCAATCGACGCCCGTCCCCGGCCGGAACCGGTCGAACGCCCTCGACGGCGGCCACCTACGCGGCGACCGGCCTCTACCCATAGCTTCAGTTCATTCCGAAGCTTTGCGGCATTCTTTGACGTGAGGTCGATCTCATAGCTCACGCCATCCAGCGCGAATTCGACCGTCTCGTCGGCAGCACCTTCACCGTCGAAATCATCGACCAAGGTGACGGTTACCTTCTTAGCCATTAGCTCACTCTGACCCTTCTGTGTGGACACGGAGGGCGTATTTCCCCACCCAGACCCAATGCTGACATAAGAAACGAAATCATTCAAGAAGTATGATACAAGAAGTATAGAAACTGAACAGTTCAGTTAGTGGCCCTACGAACAATCGGGAACAAAACGGTCTCCCTGATCGAGAGGCCCGTCAAAGCCATCAACAACCGGTCGATACCCATTCCGGTACCGGTCGTCGGAGGCATCGCGTACTCCAATGCCGTAAGGAAATCCTCGTCGAGAAGCATGGCCTCGTCGTCGCCTGCGGCCGCCGCCCTGGCCTGGGCCTCGAACCTTTCCCGTTGCACCACGGGGTCGATTAGTTCGGAATATCCGGTCGCCAACTCGAACTGGCGCACATACAGATCCCACTTTTCGGTAACACCGGGAATGCTGCGATGAGCACGTGTCAGCGGGGTGGTCTCGACGGGAAAATCACGGACGAAGGTCGGCGCCCACAACGTTGCCCCGACCGTGTGCTCCCACAGTTCCTCGACGAGCTTTCCATGGCCGTAGCCGCGGTCGCGGGGTATCTCGACGCCGAGTTCGGCGGCGATAGCCAGAAGCCGTTCGACGCCGGTATCTGGCGTGATTTCTCGGCCGAGCGCCTCCGATAACGACGGATACATTTGTAGCGTCGCCCATTCACCGTCAAGATCGTAGACAGTGCCATCGGCCAGTGGCACGTTTCTGGTGCCAATCGCCTCGTCGGCGACTTCCTGAATTAGCTCGCGAGTCACGGTGGCGGAATCGTCATACGTTCCGTATGCCTGATATGTCTCGAGCATCGCGAATTCTGGCGAATGCGTTGAATCCGCACCTTCGTTTCGAAAGTTGCGATTCAACTCGAACACCTTCTCGAAACCGCCCACCAAGCAACGCTTTAGGAACAACTCCGGTGCGATGCGCAGGTACAGGTCAGTGTCGAGCGCATTGGAGTGCGTGACGAATGGGCGCGCGGCGGCGCCGCCAGGAATCGTCTGCAACATCGGCGTCTCCACTTCGAGGAAGCCCCTGCGTTCCAATGCCGAACGCACCGCGCGCACCACCGCGATCCGTTGCCGTGCGATGCTGCGTGCCTCCGGGCGAACGATCAGGTCGACGTAGCGCTGCCGTACCCGCGTCTCCTCGTTCAGCTCCTTGTGGGCCACGGGCAGCGGACGCAAGGCCTTCGAAATGATTTGCCAGGAATCTCCAAGCACAGATAGTTCGCCGCGGCGTGAGCTGATCACCTCGCCGTGGACCAGGACGATGTCGCCGAGGTCGACGTCGGCCTTCCACGCGTCGAGGGACTCCTGCCCGACGCCGTTCAGGCTGATCATCGCCTGCAGCTGGGTGCCGTCGCCTTCCTGAAGGGTGGCGAAGCAGAGCTTCCCGGAGTTGCGGGCGAACACCACCCGGCCTGCGACGCCGACCAGTTGACCTGTCTCGGTGTCGGCGGCGAGGTCGGGATACGCCTGCCTCAATTCCGCCAGCGTGTGGGTGCGCGCGACCTCGACCGGGTATGGATCACGGCCCTCACTCAGCAGGCGCTCACGCTTGGCCTGGCGGATTCGAAACTGCTCGGGCAGGTCGTCCGGCGCATCAGGTGAGCTCACGACGTGCCAGCTTAAATGAACCTGGGAGCGCGAACGTCCGCGTGACCCGTCAGCGGGCTTGCTTGAGCCGGCCGCGCTGGCTGTCGAGGTTGCGTTCGAATACCAGCCGCAGCCCATCTAGGGTCAGGTACTTGTCGTAGTGCTCGACGCTGCGCAGATCGGGAAGCACCAGCGGCGCCGTGTGCCCGGTGGCCACGACGGCGACGTCGTCACCCGCGAAGCCGTCGACGTCCTCGCGGATCCGGTTCACCAACCCATCGACCAGGCCTGCGAAGCCGAATACCGCGCCTGCCTGCATGCACTCGACGGTGTTCTTTCCGATGATCGAACGCGGTCTGGTCAGTTCGACGCGCCGCAGCGCGGCCGAGCGGGCGGCGGCCGCATCCGACGACACCTGAACGCCCGGCGCAATGGCGCCGCCGAGGAACTCCCCCTTGGCGGATACCACGTCGACACAGATCGACGAGCCGAAGTCGACGACGATGGCCGCACTCTTGAACTTCTGAAAGGCCGCCAGGCAATTGACGATTCGGTCGGCGCCAACTTCTTTCGGATTGTCCACCAGCAGCGGGATTCCGGTTCGCACCCCTGGCTCGATCAGCACGTGCGGTAGCGACGGCCAGTACTGCTCCAACATGAGCCGGATCTCGTGCAGCACCGACGGCACCGTCGACAGCCCCGTGGCTCCGGTGAGCTGTTCCGCGTCGTCACCGATCAACCCGTCGATGGTGAGCGCCAGCTCGTCCGCAGTGACCTCGGCCTCCGTGCGGATCCGCCAGTTGTGCACCACCTTTGCGTGTTCACCAGAGCCCGACACCAGCCCTACGACGGTGTGGGTGTTGCGAACGTCGATCGCGAGCAGCACGGCGCTAGTTCCTCCAAGGCAATTCGTGATTCGCGTCAGACTCGACCCTGGGGTGCCCGTCGATGCCAGCGGATGCGCCGATGTCCAGGGCGATGTTGTCCAGCAGCCTGGTACGGCCCAGCCTGGCGGCCACCAGCAGGCGACCTGCCCCCTCGGCGGGCGCCGGTCCGAGCCAGGTGTCGCGTACCTCGAGATAGTCGACGTCGATCGCGGGCACCTCGTCGAGCACGGCACGCGCCGCGTCCAGCGCCTCCGAAGCACCCCGGGCCGCTGCGTACATTCCGGCAAGCAGGGCCGCCGACAGCGCGCCGGCGTGCTCGCGCTCCACCTCGTCGAGGTAGCGATTGCGCGACGACATCGCCAACCCGTCGGGTTCCCGCACGATCGGCACGCCAACGATCTGCGTGTCCACGTTGAGGTCGTCTGCCATCTGGCGAACGAGCACCAACTGCTGGTAGTCCTTCTCCCCGAAGAACGCGCGGTCGGGCCGGACGATCTGCAACAGTTTGAGCACGACCGTCAGCATCCCGGCGAAATGAGTTGGGCGAGAGCTGCCTTCGAGCTCTGCTCCGAGTGGACCCGGCAGCACCGTCGTTCGGGGACCGGCTGGGTACATGTCGGAGGCGGTGGGCGTGAAGGCCACCTCGACCCTCTCGGCGCGCAGGACGGCGAGATCGTCGTCGAGCGCGCGCGGATAGGCGTCGAGGTCCTCCCCCGCACCGAACTGCAGCGGGTTGACGAAGATCGACACCACCACCACGGCGCCAGGCACCCGTTTGGCAGCCCGAACCAACGCCAGGTGACCGTCGTGGAGGGCGCCCATCGTGGGCACCAACATGACGCGACGGCCGGTGGTGCGAAGGGCGCGCGTCACGTCGGACACGTCACGCAGCGGACCGTAGACGTTCAGTTCGCCTGCCTCGAACTTGGGCGGCTTGCGGGCGTTCACGGTTGCCCGCCTCGACTCGACGGCCCTGCCAATACTGCGAACACCTCGTCCGAGGCGTGCGCCCGCTGGGCCGTGCGCAGTGAGTTCGCGCGATATGCCTGGGCCAGTTCCGGATCCACCGCGTCGAGCGCCTTCAGATGCCTGGCCACGGCCGCCGCGTCACCGCGCGCGACGGGACCGGTGAGCGCGCCCGGCCCGCGCTGGAGCGCGTTCTCCAACGATGCGCGGGCCAGCGGGCCGATGACCCGCTCCGCGAGCCCACTTGGGGCGTCACCGACCAGTTCCTGACCGAGCAACTCCTGGCCCCTCAACGCGGCGCGCAACGCCTCGACGGCATCCAGCAGGACCGTGATCACGTGGTTGCCCGCGTGCGCGAGCGCTGCGTGATAGAGCGACCTGGCTTCCTCACGGACGCCGAACGGCTCGCCGCCGATCTCCAACACCAACGATTGCGCGATTGCGTCTCCGACTTCATCGGCCGCGGTGATGCCGAAACACGCGTCCGACAGTCGCGCGATGTCCTCGTCGGACCCCGTGAACGTCATCGCGGGGTGGATCGCCAGCGGAATGCAACCGAGCTCGGTCAGCGGTGCGAGCACCGCGATTCCGTTGGCTCCCGAGGTGTGCACGACGATGGTCCCTGGGCGGACGGAGTCGGTGGCGGCCAGGCCTGCCACCAAGCCCTGGAGTTCCGAGTCGGGGACGGCCAAAAGCAGCAACTCGGCCAACCCGGCGACGTCCTGCACCGGGAGCACGGGAGTGTCGGGCAGCCGCCGCTCGGCACGTTGCCGGGACGCCCGCGAGATCGCACTGCACGCCACGACGACGTGCTCGGCGCGCTCGAGCGCTACACCCAGTGCCGTGCCGACCCGACCTGCGGAGATGATTCCCACACTGAGTCTGGCCGGACGCAGTCCGTTGGGGGTCCCCATGCTGACGACCTCGCTGACGTCATGAGTCGAATGTCGTTCCGGTCCCGCATCGCAGGTACCGGACAGTCGCCATGAGACTAACTCACTCCTCGCGGCGACGGCGACGGCCGCCGCCCGTGGAACCGACCTGCAAACGTGCAAGCAATTCCGACAGTGGCTGCCCACCCGCGTGCTGACCGGCCTCGTCGCTGGCGTCGTCGGCTCCGCGGTGACGGGGGTTCGGCGGCTCGGGGGGAGCCAAGGGTACGGAGGGTGGCTCCGGCTCGGCGGGCGGCGGCGTGGGCGGATGGGATGGACTGGCCAGCGTCGGGGAGCGTCGCCCGGGATCGTCGGCGTCCTGCGACCAGTGCCTGGCCCGCGGCGGGGCTTCCTCCCCAATCGGCTCGGACGTGCCGTGCCGGCCGCGTCGCGGCTCTGCCGGGGGCGGCGTCATGGCCGGTGGGTGGGCGGAGGAGTTGCCGTTCTCGGCCACCAGCGATTCCCAATTACTGCCTGGCTCACCAGCTGGGATGAACTGGCCGTCAGCCGGTGCGGGCTGCCAGTTCGACGCAGCCGGAGCGTGCCGGCCCAGTCGGTCGGGTTCCTGCCACGGCGGCGGTGGCGGTGGCTCCGGCGCTGGTGAGGGCGGTGGTGGCGGCGCAGGGGTTGGTGCCGGCGGCGGTGGTGGAGGGGTGGGCGCCGGTGGTGGCGAGGCCTGGGAAGCGCGCGGCGGCGGAGGCGCCGGCTCGGCGGGCGGCCGCCAGCCGGTGTCGGCAGGTTCGGGCTCCGATGGCCTGCGGTGCGCGCCGCCAGCCAGGTACGACGGTGTCCATTCGTGTTCGGGAGGATGCGGCTCCTCGTGCACGTCGATGATCGGGCTCTCGTCGGTGTTGGCTTCGACGTCCTCGCGATCCTCGGCGTCGATCCGGCTGCTGATCACCCTGCCGAAGGTATGGACGGCCGTTCGCTCGGTCTCGAGCGCCGGCCGATGCTGCAGGTCGGTGTCGAAGATGATCTCGAGGCTGGCCCGCAGCGCGGCCAACTCGGCGCGCAGGCTGGCGACCTCGTCGGCATTCTGCGACCGCAATTCCGACGAGAGCTCCCGCCGAAGCTGAGACTCGACCGAAAGCTCGTATTCGCGCCTGGCGGAAATCTCGCGATCCAACTGAAGGTCGTAGACCAGTTTCAGGTCCCGCACCTTGGCTTGATCGATGTCGGCCTGGCGCCGGTAGATGAACGAGATGAAGGCGGCCACCACCGCGGCCCACAACGCGATGATGACGGCAAGCTTGAGCAACTCGACCTTGTTGGTGAACACCAGGGCGGAGCTTGCGACGATGGCGAGCACCAGCAACGCCGTGAGCAAAACCCAACCTGGCCTGCGGTTAACGCGCCGTTGGCGCGCTCCGCGGGTAGGTTCGATCATGGGCTGACTGTACCTGTCACAGGTCACCAAGCGTGTCGACCCAGGCGGCGATTCGGCAGGTCAGGTCAGTCATCGGCTACTCCGGCACGCCGTCGGGTTGGTCCGGCGGCTCCGGTGGCGACTTGCAGCAATGCTGAAGCCACAGCGCGGCGAGCACCAATGCCACCGCACTCACGGCCGCAACGACCGCACCCGCGGTGTCCTCCCCTGCCACGCGCAAGGTTTCGCGCCGCGGGACGAGGAAGGCCAACACTCCGACCCACCAGCCGGTCGCCGCGGCGCCCACCCAGGCCGACGCCTTGGCCACCATCACGGACCGGGCCACCGACAAGGGATGCAACCAGCCGCGTGCGGCGCCGATCTCGCCGTCGTTGATCTTCGAACGCACGTGGAACGCCCAGCCAAATTCGGCCGCCGCCACCACCAGAAGCGACGAACCCGTCCAGATCGTGATCGGCGGGAACCACCGATACACCCCGTGCACCAGGATGTAGCCGACGATCGCGACGATGACGATCGCGCCAATCAGATCGCGCTTGCGGGTCGGTCCCATCAGCTCTCCAGTACCAGCTCGGTGGGCCGCACGTCGGAGCGCTCGCCGGGATCGATGTCGGCGAGCAGCGCCGCGACGGGGCGCCGTTCGCCGCCCACGGTCAAGGTCGCCGAGGGGTCCACCGCGAGCCACGGGATCAATACGAACGCGCGCTGATGAGCGTACGGGTGTGGCAACGTCAGGTCTTCGTCGTGGCTCAACACCTCGACCGTCCCGTCGTGACACGAGATCACGTCGACGTCGAGTGTCCTTGGCCCCCAGTGCTGTTCACGCACCCGGTCGGCCGACCGTTCCAGTTCCTGACCGCGGCGCAACCAGCCGTGGCAGTCCCGCTCGGGATCGTCGGCCAGCAGTATCGCGTTCAGGAACCCGTCCTGGTCGACGCCGCCCCACGGCTCCGTCTCGTACACCGGCGACACCGCGCGCACCGCCGCACCGAGGCCGTCGACCACCGATTGGAGCATGGCCAGCCGGTCACCCATGTTGGAGCCGACCGAGAGCACGACGGAAGTCATCTAGCCCCGTCCCCCGCGCCGCGAGCGTCTGGCCACCACCGCAACGTCTTTGAACGTCAAGGGAATCGGCGCATCGGGCTTGTGCAGCACCACCTCGACGGCGTGCACCCGCTCGTCGGCCATCACGTCCTCGGCAATCTCGGCGGCGACGGTTTCGATGAGGTTGCGTGCTGGTCCTCCGATGATGTCGGCCGCCCGTTGTGCCAACCCGCCGTAGTCGATGGTGTCGGCGAGGTCGTCGCTAGCGGCCGCCGCCGCAAGGTCGATCCACACCGTGATGTCGACGATGAAGTCTTGACCAGCGCTGCGCTCGTGGTCGAAGACCCCATGATTTCCGCGAACGGCCAAGCCCCGCAATACGATTCGATCAGCCATGACCAAGCCCCTCCCCCGAGTCGCTCCGCTTCTGCTCCACCGGGACTCCCCACGCCTCGAGGACTTTCAGCGCGTCGACGGACGCCCGCACGTCGTGCACCCGCACCCCCCATGCACCGTGTTGCGCGGCGAGTGCCGAGATCACGGCGGTGGCGGTCTCCCTGCCGTCCGGTGCCCGCAGCGCTCCTTCGGAGTCCGCGAGCAGCGCCCCGAGGAAGCGCTTGCGGGAAGCGCCGACCAGCACCGGAATCCCGGTGGCGACCAACTCGGGTAGCGCATTCAACAAGGCCCAGTTGTGCGCGGCCGACTTTGCGAAACCGAGTCCCGGATCGATCACGAGCTTGGCCGGATCGACCCCCGCTGCCACGGCGGCGTCCACGCTGGCGAGCAGCTCCGCCCGCACGTCGGTGACCACGTCGCGATATGCGGGGATGTCATGCGGGTGATCCGCTGCCACAGACCGCCAGTGCATCAACACCCAAGGGACCCCGGCCTCGGCAACCACGTGTCCCATGTCCGGGTCGGCGCGTCCACCTGACACGTCGTTGACGATCCGAGCGCCGGACTCCAGCGCTGCCCGCGCCACCTGCGCGTGCATCGTGTCGATGCTGACCGTAACCCCTTGTTCAGCAAGGGCTTTGACCACCGGCAGAATGCGGGCCGTCTCGACACGAGCCTCGATGCGGGCGGCCCCGGGCCGAGTCGACTCACCGCCGACGTCGATGATCGCTGCGCCCTCGGCGGCCAGCGCGAGCCCCTGCTCGACGGCGCGCTCGGGATCGAGGAACAGTCCCCCGTCGGAGAAGGAGTCGTCGGTGACGTTGACGACCCCCATCACCTGCGTGCGCGTTCCGGGAGGGACCATCGGGCCAGGTGAACTCACCGTCGCAAGATCAGTTCCAGCGCCTCGGCCCGAGAGGCCTTGTCGGTCTTGAACTGGCCGCGGACCGCGGACGTGGTGGTGACGGCACCGGGCTTGCGGACACCTCGCATGGCCATGCACAGGTGCTCTGCCTCGACCACGACGATCACGCCCCGCGGGTCCAGCTTGCGTATCAGCGCGTCGGCGATCTGGGCGGTCAACCGCTCCTGCACCTGCGGCCGCTTGGCATACAGATCGACCAGGCGGGCGATCTTGGACAGCCCGGTGACGCGGCCGTCGTGTCCCGGAATGTAGCCGACGTGGGCCTCCCCGTGGAACGAGACCAGATGGTGTTCGCACGTGGAGTACATCGGGATTCCCCTGATCAACACCAGTTCGTCGTGCTGTTCATCGAACGTGGTGTTCAGCACGGTATCCGGGTCGGTGTAAAGGCCGCCGAAGATCTCGCGGTAGGCGCGTGCGACGCGAGCAGGTGTGTCGATGAGACCGTGCCGGTCGGGGTCTTCGCCGACTGCGATCAGCAATTCGCGCACCGCAGCCTCAGCTCGAGGCTGGTCGAACTGAGCGGGGGTGAACGTGGCCGAATCGAGCTGCCGCGTCATGTGAATGGAACTCCGTTCCTCGTCAGCCAGGTGGTGGCGGATTGGGCCGGTCGTCATGGCCCTGTTCGTCGTGCGGAGTCGGTGCGGGAGAGCCACCCTGCGGGACGGGTTGCCCGGGCTGCGGGTACGTCTGATACGGCGGCGGGTACTGGCCGGGCTGTGGCGCCCACCCGTACGGCGGTTGCTGCGGATAGTGCTGGCCCTGCGGGTACTGCTGGGGCGGGTATTGGCCACCCGGCTGCGGCGGCCAACCTGGAGCGTGCCAACCCGCGGGGGCGCCGTAGTCGGGCTGGGTGGAGCCGTTCGCCGGCACTCCATTCGCGACGCTGCCGTTGGGCGCACCGTTGCCGCCGGCCCCATTCGAGCCGTTGGTTCCGTTCTTCTGTGCTTCCGCCTGGGCGGCCTTGCTGGCTTCGGCGATGGCGACCTTGAACGCGGGCTCCTGGGTGGGCGGAGGCCACGGTTCGCCACGTTCGATTGCGAGCTCGCCGGGTGTCTTGATCGGCGGTTTGTCGGACGGGACTCGGCCACCGAAGTCGTCGAACATGGTGAGCCGTGGGCGCTTCTTGACGTCGGCGAAGATGGCCGCGAGCTCGGCCCGGTGCAGCGTTTCCTTCTCCAGCAGCTCGCCGGCAAGGGTATCGAGCACGTCGCGGTACTCGGTGAGGATGTCCCACGCCTCGGTGTGCGCGGCCTCGATGAGCTTGCGCACCTCGTCGTCGATGATCTGTGCGACCTCGTGCGAATAGTCGGCCTGCGTGCCCATGGTGCGGCCGAGGAACGGGTCGCCGTGTTCGGTTCCGTACTTGACGGCGCCCAGCTTCGAGCTCATGCCGTACTCGGTCACCATCGCCCTGGCGATCTTGGTGGCCTGGTCGATGTCGGAGACGGCACCGGTCGTGGGCTCGCGGAACACGAGTTCCTCGGCGGCACGTCCACCCATCGCGAACACCAGCCGGGCGATCATCTCCGAGCGGGTCATCAACCCCTTGTCGTCCTCGGGGACGGCGACCGCGTGACCACCCGTGCGCCCACGGGCCAGGATCGTCACCTTGTAGATGGGATCGATGTCGGGCATGGCCCAGGCCGCCAGGGTGTGGCCGCCTTCGTGGTAGGCGGCGATCTTCTTCTCGTGCTCGCTGATGATGCGGCCCTTGCGACGGGGTCCGCCGACCACCCTGTCCACGGCCTCTTCGAGCGCGGCCGCCGCGATGACGGTGCCGTTCTCGCGCGCGGTGAGCAGCGCGGCCTCGTTGATGACGTTGGCCAGGTCCGCTCCGGACATGCCCACGGTCCGCTTGGCCAGCCCGTCGAGATCGGCGTCAGGCGCGATCGGCTTGCCCTGCGAATGCACCCGCAGCACTGCGCGTCGGCCCGCGATGTCGGGGTTCGACACTGGGATCTGCCGGTCGAACCGGCCTGGGCGCAGAAGCGCGGGGTCGAGTATGTCGGGGCGATTGGTGGCCGCGATCAGGATGACGCCCTGGCGCTCGCCGAAGCCGTCCATCTCGACGAGCAGCTGGTTCAACGTCTGCTCGCGTTCGTCGTGCCCGCCACCGAGGCCGGCACCGCGCTGGCGGCCGACGGCGTCGATCTCGTCGACGAAGATGATGCAGGGGCTGTTCTGCTTGGCCTGCTCGAACATGTCCCTGACGCGCGACGCACCAACGCCGACGAACATCTCGACGAAGTCCGAACCCGAGATGGTGAAGAACGGAACCCCCGCTTCGCCTGCCACGGCGCGGGCGAGCAGCGTCTTGCCGGTGCCCGGCGGGCCGTAGAGCAGCACGCCCTTGGGAATCTTCGCGCCGAGCGCCTGGTACCGCGTCGGGTTCTGCAGGAAGTCCTTGATCTCGTAGAGCTCCTCGACCGCCTCGTCGACACAGGCGACGTCGGCGAAAGTGGTCTTGGGCAGGTCCTTGTTGAGCTGCTTGGCCTTCGACTTGCCGAAGCCGAAGCCCATCCTGCCGCCGCCGCCTTGCATGCGGGAGAACATCACGAACAACCCGACGAGCAAGAGCAACGGCAACATGTAGATGAGCAGCGAACCGATCACGCTGCCTTCGTTGACGATGGTGTTGGTCTTGGCGTTCTTGGCCGTCAGCGCATTGAACAGATCCACCCCGTACCCAGTCGGGTACTTGGTGATGATCTTGTCGCTGTTCTCGGTGTCGCCGTTGCCGTTCTTCAGGTCGAGGCGGACCTGTTGTTCCCGATCGTCGAGCTGAGCGCTCTTGACGTTGTCGGAGCCGATCTGCGCCATCGCGACCGACGTGTCGACGGGCTTATAGCCGCGAGTGTCGTCACTGAAGTAGAAGAAGGACCAACCAAGGAGCAGCACGACCGCGATCGCGGTGACAGTGCGGATGACGTTCTTTCGATTCATCGTTGTCTTCGGCCAGCGAATGGCTACGCAGGCCTGGTCCTTCCGGTACGCATGCTTAGTTCGTTCAGGTTACCGCTACCCCAACGTGCGACGGTTCCCGACGGCTCCCTGGGGGAACGACCGTCTAGGTGATCGGTCTTGCGTGCCCGCACGCTGAGCAGAACCGATCCATCGGTGTCAGCGGGGCGTCGCAGCGCAGGCATTCCGATTCGACGGCTGGACCTGTCGATTCGGGCTGTGGCGAGGAGGTGGCTGGGGTGGTCTGCGGCGCCCGTCGCCGGGCGATGGCTCCGACGACTTGCCGGGCCAAGAACCACCCGAGGAACCAGCCGACCGCGATGGCCGTGAAAATGCCCCAGAGGCCCCATGGGCTGACGATAATTCCGAACCACGAAGTGCACTTCGCGTTGGAGCGGCGCTGTGCTTGGCTGTGCCCGTGAGGGCTCCGACCGAACGGTTCATCGACACCAACGGCGTTCGGTTGCGGGTGCTCGAGGCGGGTGAGCGTGGGGCGCCTCTGATCGTGCTGCTGCACGGATTCCCCGAGCTTGCCTGCACGTGGCGCCACCAGGTTCCCGCGCTCGCGCAGGCCGGCTACCACGTGCTGGCCCCCGACCAACGCGGCTACGGCGGGTCGACCAAACCGCATGACGTCGACGCCTACACCGTGGTCGAGTTGTCGGCCGACGTGGTCGGACTGCTCGACGACGTCGGCGCCGACCGGGCGGTGCTCGTAGGCCACGACTTCGGCGGCGTGGTCGCGTGGGGCGCGCCGCTGCTGCATCCCGAACGCTTCGCAGGCGTGGTCGGCATCAGCTTTCCGCCGGTGCCGCGACCGCGCGTCCCGACCACTTCGGCCTTCCGTCGGATATTCGGCGAAGACTTCTTCTACATCCTCTACTTCCAGGAGCAGGGGCCCGCCGACGCGGAGCTGTCCCGCGACCCCGCCACGACGATGCGGCGCATCATGGCGCCTCTCGACCCGGCGGCCGAGGTGCGCGCGCCAGACGAGGGCTTCCTGGCCCGGATACCCGAGCCGGGGCACATCCCGCCGTGGCTGACGCAGGACGAATTCGACCACTACGTCGCGGAATTCAGCGAGCACGGCTTCACCGGCCCGCTGAACTGGTACCGCTGCTTCGACCGCAACTGGGAACTGACGGCTGACCCCGCCGCCCCCACGATCACCGCGCCCGCGCTGTTCATCGGCGGCTCCGCCGACCCGACGTTGGCCTACACGCCGCGCGACCGAGTGCGCGAGCTCGTCACCGGGGACTACCGCGAGGTGATGATCGACGGCGGTCACTGGTTACCCGAGGAACGGCCGGCCGGGGTCACCAAGGCCCTGCTGGAGTTCGTCGGCGGACTGAAGCTGCCGGATCTGTAGGGTGCCTGTATGCCGATCAGCGCGTGGGCAAAGTTGCCAACTCGATTCCTCGTCGTCGCCGCCGCGGGGCTGACCGTGGCCGGACTCGCGGCCTGCGACGCGAAGTCCGGGCCCGCGACTGCGGCCGAGGGCAGCGTGCGACAGGTCACCGTCGTCGGCGAGGGCAAGGTTCAGGGCACGCCCGACACCGTCACCGTCAGCGCGGCCATCGAGTCCATCGCACCCGATGCCAGCTCGGCGCTGAACCAGACCAACCAAAGCATGTCGGCGGTCACCGACGCGGTCGCCAACCAGGGCGTCGACCGCAAGGACATCAGCACCACGGGGATCACCCTTGCGCCCCAGTACGGCGACAACTCCGTCATCACCGGTTACCAGGCGAGCAATTCGATCGAAGTGAAGGTGCGCAAGCTCGACGCCGCGTCGCCGGCGATCCTGGCGATTCAGAACGCAGGCGGCAACGCCACTCGCATCAACTCGGTGAACCTATCGATCGAGGACGATTCGCAGCTGGTGAAGGACGCCCGCGCAGGCGCGTTCAACGACGCCAAGAATCGCGCCGAGCAGTACGCACAATTGTCCGGGCTCGACCTTGGCAAGGTCAGCTCGATTACCGAGGCCGGGGCCAACGTCCCACCGCCAACGCCGATGCCCCGGTTCGACGCCACGGCCGCGGCCGGCGTGCCGATCTCGCCGGGCCAGCAGACCGTTGGTTTCTCGGTGACCGTGGTGTGGGAGCTGTCCTAGCTCACGCCGGCGAGATCTGGACGGGAATCCCGTTCAGCACCGCAGTTCCCGACAACGGGTCGAGCGAGGCGCCGTCGTTGAGTTGATTGACGTTGACGCCAGGCCGCCCGGCCGCCACCGATTGCCTGGCGCCCCGGCGGTCGTGACCCCAGCCGTGGGGCAGCGAGACGACCCCGCGCCGGATGGCCTCGGTGAGCTCGACGGGCGCCTCGAGTTCACCACCCGGACCCTTGATGCGCGCCTTGTCGGTCACCCCGAGTTCGGCTGCGTCGGCGGGGTGGATCTGCAGGGTGCACGTGTTGGAGCCGCCGTTCAGCGCGGGCACGTTGTGCATCCAGCTGTTGTTCGACCGCAGATGACGGCGGCCGACGAGCACGAAGCCGTCGGCCCCGCGGTCCAGCGACTCTCGCAGCCGCGCCACGTCGGAGACCAACGGCGCCGGTGCCAATTCGATCTTGCCCGACGGCGTCCTGAGCACCTCGGGGATGCGCGGTGCAAGGGCTCCGAAGTCGATGCCGTGCGGCGCCCTCTTGAGCCGTTCGAGGGTGAGACCATCGGGGGTGCGCCCGAATCCGTCGCCATAGGGACCGAGCCGCAACATCACGTCGAGTCGCCGCTCGTAGCCGCGGCCTGGCGGGATCATCGCGACCAGTTCCTCGGGATCGCGGCCCGCCACCGGCGAATCGGGGTCGGCGGTCTCCCTGGCGAGCGTCGTCGCGATGACCTGCTCGTCGACGAGGGCCGGGTCGGCAAAGGGTCCGAGGCCGTAGAGGATCAGCGCGAGCCGGGACAGGATCTCGGGTTCGTCGGGATACCCCGGCGGCAGCGGAACCGCCGGAGGCGAGTACCGCGCGTTGTTGCGCACCGGAGTGGCGCTGAGCGCGACATCGAAGTGCGCGCTCTGCGACGGCTGAGGCGGCGGCAGGATGACGTCGGCGTGGCACGTCGTCTCGTTGAGGTAGGGGTCGACGCTCAGCATGAACCCGACCTCGTGCAGGGCTCGGCTCAACCGGTCACCGTCCGGCGCCGAGAGCACCGGATTGCCCGCGACGGTGATGATCGCCCTCGGCTGATCGTCGCCGGGCGTCTCGAGTTCCTCTGACAGCGCGGCGACGGGCAGTTCGGAGAGCACCTCGGGGTGCCCGGAAACGCGGCTGTGCCATCGCCCGGTGCGGAAGCCGCGGCCCGGCTTGGGCGGACGCGGCGCCTGCGCGATGGGCGACAGCGGGAACATCGCACCCCCCGGACGGTCCAGGTTGCCCGTCAGAACGTTGATCACGTCGACGAGCCAGCTTCCAACGGAACCGAATTCGACCGTCGAGGTGCCCATCCGGCCGTAGACCGCCGCTGAGGACGCCGCCGCGAGTTCGCGGGCGAGTTCGCGGATGGCCGCCGCAGCTATCCCGCAGTGCTCGGCGACGTACTCGGGGGCGAACCCCTCGGCCAGCGCGCGCACGTCATCGACGCCGACGACGTGAGCACCAAGGCCACCGAGGTCATCGGCCACCAGGCCTTCGTCGAACAGGGTGTGGACGATCGCGGACAACAGTGCGGCGTCGGTTCCGGGTCGCGGCGCGAGGTGGCGATCGGCCAGTTCGGCCGTGCGGGTGCGCGCCGGGTCGATGACGACCAGTCGCCCGCCGCGCTTGCGCAGCGCCTTGAGCTTCCCGCCGAAGTCGGCGACGGTCGCCAGGCTCCCGTTGGAGACCAACGGATTCGCGCCGATCACGACCAGCAGGTCGGTGCGGTCGACGTCCGGCACGGTGAACGCCAGGGGGTTGCCGAACATCAGCCCGAGGGCGACGTGCTTGGGCATCTGATCGAGCGTGCTCGCGGAGAAGGTCAGGTGCGTTCCGAGGCCCTTGATGACGAGCGGCAGATAGAGCCCACCCGCGATGGTGTGCGCGTTGGGATTGCCGAGGTACACGGCGACCGACTGCCCGCCATGGTCGCGCAGCACGGCGCCCAGTCCGTCTGCGGCCGCCTGGAAGGCTTCGTCCCACGTCACCTCGACCAGTTCGCCGTCGCGCCGAATCAGCGGCGCCCGCAGGCGATCCGGATCACCGTCGAGTTCTCCGAAGCTGGCCCCCTTGGGACAGATGAAACCCCCACTGAAGACGTCCTCGCGGTCACCGCGGGCGGAGGTGACCCGGCCCGATTCGATGGTAAGCGTCAGGCCGCAGGTGGCCTCGCAGAACGGGCAGATGCGCAAGGCCGTCTCGGTCACGTCACGCCTCCCTTCTCCTCAGGGCTCCTCGTAGACCTTCGGGTCGAGAGTGCCGATGTAGGGCAGATCGCGGTAGCGCTCTGCGTAGTCGAGGCCGTAGCCGACGACGAACTCGTTGGGAATGTCGAACCCGATGTAGTCGATGTCGAGGTCGACGCGGATGGCGTCGGGTTTGCGCAGCAGCGAGCACACCTTGAGCGACCGGGGATGCCGGGTGGCGAGGTTGCGGAGCAACCACTTCAGAGTCAGACCCGAGTCGACGATGTCCTCGACGATCAGCACGTCGCGGTCGTTGATGTCGCGGTCGAGGTCCTTCAGGATGCGGACGACGCCGGACGACGACGTCGACGACCCGTAGGAACTGACCGCCATGAACTCCAGCTGCGTGGGCAGCGGGATGGCCCGCGCGAGGTCGGTGACGAACATGACCGCGCCCTTGAGCACCGTGACCAGAAGAAGGTCCTGACCGTCGGCGACGGCGGCTCGGTAGTCCTCGCCGACCAGCATGCCCAACTCGGCGACGCGAGTCTGGATTTTGTCCTCGGACAGCAGCACCGACTTGATGTCGCCGGCGTAGAGCTCGGCGGCAGAATGCGCAGGCACGGCATCAGCGTGCCACGTCGGTGGCCCCTCGACCAATACAGGTTCCGCTAGACCGATTCGCGGGTCAGCGAGAGCCGACCGTCGCGGCGGCCCGCGAACAGTCGCTGGCCGGGAAACGCGGAGCCGACCGCCACGCCGCCCTGCCCGCGCCACGCCGTGACCAGCGTGTCGACGCCGCGAATGTGCTTGTCCGTCAACCCGGTGGCGCCGCCGGCAAGTAGCCAGCCCCGGATGACGCGACGTCGGATGGCGGCCGGCAGCGTCGCCAGCTCGGCGACGTCCAGTTCGTCATCGGAGGCAAGCTCGCGGAGCGCGGCCGCCGCTTGGCCGTCGAGCGCATCGGTGTCCTCCCGAAGGGCCGCCGCGGTGCGGGCGAGTGCTTCGGCCACTCCGCCGTCGAGGACGTCCTCCAGAAGCGGCAACACCTCGCCGCGCAGCCGGACCCGCGTGAAGCGGGGGTCGGTGTTGTGCGGGTCGTGCCACGGGGTCAAGCCGAGGTCCGCGCAAGCGGTGTGGGTGAGCGCCCTCCGCACGCCGAGGAGTGGTCGACACCACGGCGGATCGAATGGCCGCATGCCTGCGATCGACCGGGGACCCGATCCACGCCCGAGGCCCAGCAGGACCGTCTCGGCCTGGTCGTCCAAGGTGTGCGCGAGCAGCACCGGGGCACCGGCCCTGGCCCCATCGAGCGCGGCGTATCGGGCGGCGCGGGCGGCGCCCTCTGGGCCGCCGTCGGTGCCCACGTCGACGCGAAGGACGAGGGCGTCGACGCAGCCCAGCTTCAGGGCCTGATCGCGGGCGCGGGCGGCGACGCGTTCGGAGTCGGCTTGCAGCCCGTGGTCGATGAGCAACGCGGTCGTGTCGCGCTCCTTGGCGGCCACCGCCGCAAGCGCAAGGGAGTCCGGGCCCCCCGACAGGGCCACGCACCACCGTCGTTCGCCGGGCACGTGGGTGCGGGCGAAGTCGGCGAGCGCCTTTGCCAGCGTCGCTACAGGACCCGGTCGATCCATCGTCGTGGTTCGTCGACTTCCGTTGGCAGCGGCAGGGTTTCGGGGTTGGTCCAGACGGTGTTGAACTTCGCCATGCCCACCTCGGCCACCACGTGGTCGACGAAGGCCTTGCCGCGGGTGTACTGGCTGAGCTTGGCGTCGAACCCGAGCAGCGCCCGGATGACGCGCTGCAGCGGCGGCTGTTTGCGTTGGCGCCGCTCGTTGAACCTGCGCCTGATCGTGGCCACCGACGGCACCACCGCAGGCCCGACGGCGTCCATCACGTGATCGGCGTGCCCCTCGAGCAGAGTGCCGAGCACCAGCAGCTGATCGAGTGCCTTGCGCTGCGGCTCGGACTGGATGGCCCGCATGATACCGAGCACCCCTTCGGAATTCGGTTCTGGCGCAGCACCTTCACGGCGGTTTCGCACGAACTCGCCGAGCCTGCTGACCACCTGGGTGACGTCCTGTTCGGACTCGTCGGTGAGCACGGACAATGCGCGCGACATGTGTTCGGCCAGCCATGGATTGGCCCGGAACTGGACGCGGTGAGTGACCTCGTGCAGACACACCCACAACCTGAAATCGGCTGGCGACACCCGCAGCTGACGCTCGACGGCGATGATGTTCGGATAGACCAGCAGAAGCTCGCCACCGTTGACCGCGAAGGGGTCGTACTGCCCGAGGATGCCCGACGAGATGAAGGCCAGCACCGCGCCGGTCTGCGCACCCGTGACATGGCCGGTGAGGAAACCGCTTGACTTGCCCTCGCCGCCGCCCATCATGAGCCGCATGGATTCTGTTGCGGCCGTGACCCATTCGGCCCTGTCGATGATGCGTGCTTCCGTCACGGCGGCACCCTCGTTGAGCAATGTCACGTCGCGGACGGGGAATTCAGCGCTACGGCTGGACTCCGCAAGCTGCTCGAAGGCCTGCTGACGGGTGTATTCGGTGGTCGGCGGCCCCGGCCGGACGAGCTTGGAACCGACGGTGGCCGCGAAGCCCCAGTCGACGGTGCCTCCCACGGACGGACCAGAGGACGGGCTCACGATCCGCACCCGCAGCCGCGCAGGGTCGCGGCGAGTGCGTCGATCGCGGTGCGCCCCGTTGGACCGGCATTGTTCGAGATCAACGAGAAGGTCAGCACCCGCCCCCCAGCGTCGGTGACGATGCCCGCCAAGGCGTTGGTCCCGGTCAACGAGCCCGTCTTGGCCCGAAGCAAGCCGGCCGCCGCCAAGCCCGCATCCGTGTCGAGGAACCGGTTGGACAACGTTCCGCTACCTCCTGCGATCGGCAACAGGTCGAGTAGCGGCCGGAGCACGGGCGTCTCGTCGCCCGCTGCAGCGTTCACCACCCCGTCGAGCGTCAACGCGGTCAGCCGGTCGTTCACCGACAGCCCACTGGAGTCGACGAGCGCCGCAGCGGCAGTGTCGATGCCGCCCTTGCGGAGTTGACCGAGCACCGCCTGCACACCGCCGTCGAAGCTCTGTGGACGGTCGACGGCCGCGGCCACCTCGCGCCCGATCGACTCGGCCATCACGTTGTCGGACTCGCTCATCATCTGCCTCAGCCGCTCGATCAGCGGCGGCGACTTCACCTCGGCGATCTGCTTCGCCGTGGCGGGAGTGGTCGGCAACACCGTGACGGTGGCCGGATTCGCGCCGAAGGCCACGGCCAGCGCACGGCCTGCGTCCAGCGCGGGGGTCGGGGAGCGCCGCGAGTCGACGCTGACCGGTTGCGTGCGCCCGGCGTCGAGCATCACCGATTCGATCGGGGCGATGTCGCCGTTCTCGATGTCGGTCGGATCCCACCCGGGCGCCATCGTGGGCCCGCTGAACGCGCTGGTGTCCACCTCGACGGTCGTGACGGCGACGCCGGCATCGCGCACCTGCTTGACCAGGTCGCTTATCCGCGCCGCACCCTTGTACCAAGTGGGCTGACCGGGTGCGGCCGCCGACAAAGTCGGGTCACCGCCGCCCTTGAGGATCAGCAGCCCAGGCGTATCCGGGTCGGTGAGCACCGTGGTGGACAGCGTCGCGTCGCGATCGAGCGTGAGCAACGCGGCGGCAGTGGTCAGCACCTTGTTGGTCGATGCGGGCTGCATCGGCACGTTGGCCCCTTGCGCCCAAAGCTGCGCACCGGTAAGCGCGTCGGTGACCCGTCCGGTGAGAATGCCCAGGTTCGGGTCGGCGACGAACGGCGCCAGCGTGGCTGCCAGCCGGTCCGGCGTCGGTGTCGGCGCGGAGTCCGCGAGCTCGGTGATGCCGGGTTGCGGGGTGGCGAGTGCGGGCTGCGGCTTGGCGGCCTGCGCCGCGCTGGTCGACTGGCCACCCGCGCCGACGACTGCAGCCACCGCGACGACCGCGGCGACGATGACGAGCACCGCCAAGCCGATCAACACATGGGTGGATCGGCGCCACGTCGTGGGCCGCATGACTCTCCCGGATTCGGGGGCTGCCGAACAGCCCGTCTAGGTCAGGGTATCGCTCGACTATGGTTGACCCGCGTCGTCACCCGACGACCCCAGACGCTTTGTAGACACTAAGGAGCCGCGGCGGTGCAGTTCGACGTCGTCATCGAGATCCCCAAGGGTTCGCGCAACAAGTACGAGGTGGACCACGAGACGGGGCGCGTCAAGCTCGACCGCTACCTCTACACGGCGATGGGCTACCCGGCCGACTACGGGTTCTTCGAGAACACCCTCGGCGAGGACGGCGACCCGCTGGACGCGCTGGTGCTGCTGCCCGAGTCGGTCTTTCCCGGCGCCATCGTCGAGGCCAGACCAGTTGCGATGTTCCAGATGACCGACGAGGCGGGCGGCGACGACAAGCTGCTGTGCGTGCCAGCAGGCGATCCGCGGTGGGACCACGTCCAGGACCTCGCCGACGTGCCGCCGTTTGAGCTCGAGGCGATCAAGCACTTCTTCGTGCACTACAAGGACCTCGAACCGGGCAAGTTCGTGAAGGCCGCCGACTGGGCAGGCCGCGCGGAGGCCGAGGCCGAGGTCTACCGGTCGGTCGAACGGTTCAAGTCCTCCGGGCACTGATGAGCGCTTGCGCGAAGAACATCCGGCACTGAATTAGCACCGCCGTAACACTGGGTAACCTCAGCGTGCCTTAGGCCTTCGATCATGGGCTTGTGCTGTTGCATCAAGGGATCGGCCTGGACGCGTTCAACGCGTCGCCCGAACGCAAGGCGGTGCATGCGCTCTACGAGTGCTGCAACAGCGTGACGTTGGCGCGCGACCTCGCGCGCGGCCGAGCCTACGAGGACCACGACGCCCTGTTCCGTCGGGCCGACGCGCTGCTGTTCGCGCTCTCCGAGCCGGCCGTCGACCAGATTCTCGAGGCCTGCCCGCACCTCGGCAGACGGCCGCGCAGCGCCAAGTCCCAAGCCGAGCAGTGTGCGGTGTGGGACGACGACCCCGCGGTGATGACCGAACTCAGCGACTCGGCTCACCAATACGCCGACAAATACGGGTTCGCGTTCGTGATGTGCATCGGGGGGCTCGGTGCCACCGACGTACTGGCCGCGATCGCCGACCGCATGCACCACGACACCGAAACCGAGCGGAAGGTGATGCGCAACGAGTTGGCCAAGATCAACCGGTCCCGGCTCGAGCGCATGCTGGGACCCGAAGGTGGCTACCACAACTGGTGAAGGCTGCTCGCCTAGGCTCGATTGAGTGACCACCCCATCCGAACGAAACCTGGCGCATTCACACTTCCTTTCGCTGCCCGATCTGGCTGCGCGTCCCGCTGGCGGGGCGGTGTTGTGGGCCAACGACGATCTGTTCGCCGAGAAGGAGAACCTGATCAAGCCGGCGCCCGCGGAGTTCCGGCCCGCCACGTTCGGCCACAAGGGCCAGCTCTACGACGGATGGGAGACGCGGCGCAGGCGTGACGTCGGACCCGATGCGTTCGATTCGGTGATCGTGCGGCTCGCCGTTCCGGGGCTCGTCCGCGGCGTGGTCGTCGACACCGCGTGGTTCACCGGCAACTACCCTCCGCAGATCTCGGTCGAGGCCGCCTACGTCGCGGGTTATCCGTCCGTCGAGGAACTCGTCGAAAAGACCCAATGGACCACCATCGTCGAGCGCACCGCGGTGAACGGAGACACCCGCAACCCGTTCAAGGTCGACTCGTCACGGCGCTGGTCGCACGTGCGGCTGTCCATCTACCCGGACGGCGGGGTGGCTCGGTTTCGGGTGCACGGCGAGGGGCTGCTCAATCCCGACTTCGCAGAGAACATGACGCTGGACCTGGCCGCGATGGAGAATGGCGGGCGAATCACGGCCTGCTCCAACATGTTCTACAGCTCGCCGAACAACCTGCTGCTGCCGGGCACCGCCAGAACCATGGGTGACGGCTGGGAGACCTCGCGTAGGCGCGACGCCGGAAATGACTGGGTACAGCTTCATTTGGCGAGCCGCGGCGTGCTCAACGCGGCCGAGCTCGACACGTCGTACTTCGTCGGCAACGCCCCCGGCGTCGCCCGGCTCTCGGGACGCGACGGGGACGGCGACTGGTTCGAGCTGTTGCCACCGACGGACCTTCAGCCCGACACCCGGCACCGCTTCCTCATCGCCGACGATCGCCCGATCACCGACGCGCGGCTCGACATCCATCCCGACGGCGGGATGGCGCGAGTGCGCCTGTTCGGCAGCCTCACCCCCGACGGCCTCGAGCAGATCAGGAAGGCCTGGGAAGCCAGCGCCTGAGCCTCAGCGCGCCACATCGAACTCGGTGGGGAGTGTCGTCGGGACAGCACCTGCGCGGCGGCGGCCAACTGGTTCCTGGTGGTTTCGGTGCCGGCGTGCGACGGATCGCGATCATCGGCCAGAGCGCGTATCTGCGCGTGCACGGTGCGACGACAAGCATTAGCGCTTTTGCTGATGCTATGGGCGTACGCACCGCCGCATGCTGGCTAGCATGAGTGAGACAAGCTGGAGCGACCCCGACATGGACGCTGACATGAGCGAGCTTCCGACAGGAACGGTCACCTTGCTGCTGGCCGACGTCGAGGGTTCGACCAGGTTGTGGGAGACCCAGCCCGACGTCATGACGGCGGCAGTCGCGCGACTCGACGAGACCCTGTCCGAAGCGATCGCGACCCATCACGGCGTGCGACCCGTCGAGCAGGGTGAGGGCGACAGTTTCGTCATCGCATTCCCCCGCGCCGCCGACGCGGTGGCATGCGCGCTTGAGTTGCAACGGTCGCCGTTGGCGCCGATCAAGTTGCGCGTCGGCGTCCACACCGGCGACATCCAACTGCGCGACGAAGGCAACTACATCGGCCCGACGATCAACCGCACCGCGCGACTCCGTGATCTCGCGCATGGCGGCCAGACGGTGCTCTCGGGTGCGACGGAACCGCTTGTCATCGACCAACTCCCGCCTGACGTGTCGCTCACCGATCTGGGGTCCCATCCGCTGCGCGATCTCCCCCGCCCAGAACGGGTGGTGCAACTCTGCCATCCCGATCTGCACAACGACTTTCCGCCGCTGCGCACCGCCAATGCCGTAGCAACCAAGCATCTTCCGGTGCAGCTGTCGAGTTTCATCGGACGTAATGCGGAAATAGTCGGGATCCGCGAGGCGCTCGCCGACAACCGGCTGATCACGCTGACGGGCGCGGGTGGCGCGGGAAAGACGCGCTTGGCGGTGCAGGTCGCGGCCACCATCGCCACCGAATTTGCCGACGGCGTTTGGTATGTCGACCTGGCATCGATCACCAATCCCGAGGTGGTGCCCGTGACGGCGGCACGCGCGCTGGGTCTGCCAGACCAACCCGGCCAACAGACGATGGACGTACTGCTGCGATTCATCCGCGATCGCCGGGTGTTGATCGTCCTCGACAACTGCGAACACCTGCTCGACTCCAGCGCGGAATTGATTGTCGGGCTGTTGGCAGGTTGCCCCCGTTTGACGCTGCTGACGACGAGTCGCGAGCCAATCGGCGTGACGGGCGAGGTGAGCTGGCGGGTGCCCTCGCTGTCATTGGCCGACGAAGCGATCGAACTGTTCAGCGACCGCGCGCGCAGGACCAAGCCCGAATTCCGTGTCACTGCAAACAACGCCGAGGCCGTGACCGAGATCTGTCGTAGGCTCGACGGCCTTCCCCTGGCCATCGAGCTCGCCGCGGCCCGCGTCCGCGCACTGTCGCCTGCCGAAATCCTCGAAAGCCTGCATGATCAGTTCCGACTGCTGACTGGTGGAGCGCGTACCGCTGTGCGCCGCCAGCAGACCTTGCGCGCATCGGTGGACTGGTCGCACGCGCTGCTGAGCGAGCCCGAACAGGTGTTGTTCCGAAGACTGGCGGTTTTCCACGGCGGGCTCGATGTCGACGCCGCCCAGGCCGTCGCGGGCGGCGCCGAGGCGGAGCGCTATCAGGTGCTCGACCAGCTCACGCTGCTGGTCGACAAGTCTCTCCTGGTCACCGATCAAAGCAAACATGGAACGCGCTACCGGCTGCTGGAAACCGTGCGTCAGTACGCACAGGAGAAACTGCACGAGTCCCGCGAGGGCGACGACGTACGGATTCGTCACCGCGACCACTACGCGGCGCTGGCCGCCCAGTTCGCCGCTGCAGCAGGCGACGACTACGAGCGGCGCATCGATCAGGCAGACTCCGAAATCGACAATCTGCGTGCCGCTTTCGCGTGGAGCCGGGAAAACTCGGACACCGAGCTGGCACTCGAACTGGCGTCGGCCCTGCATCCGCTCTGGCTCGCGCGGGGACGCATCCAGGAAGGGCTCAACTGGCTCTCCGCTGCCCTCGCCGACGCAGACTGCGACGGAGCCGCCGCGTCGGCGCAGCGAGTGCGCGCGTCGGTGGGGCGGGCCGTCCTGATGGCATTCAGGGGCATGGTCGCCCCTGCCGAGCTGGATGACCCCGGCCGAATTCTGGCGGCGGCACGGGAACTCGGCGACCCCGCGCTCGTGGCCCGGGCGCTGACCGCGTGTGGGTGTTTCGCCGACGCCGACCGCGAGCGAGGCAGCGCCTGCTTCGCCGAGGCTGCGCAAATTGCGCGGGACATCGGCGACTCGTGGTGGCTCGGGCAGACACTCGTCTTGGACGCTACGTTCGCACTCGTCTTTGGTGAACCAGTCGCGGCAGAGGCGGCCGCCAAAGAAGGGCTTGCAATAGCGGACGGCATCGGCGACGGCTCCGTATCGCGGCAGTGCCGCTACGTCCTGGCCTGGGCTCAGGTCCTGCGTGGCGATTTGACCGGGGCGCTCCCTCGGCTTCGTGAGGTGGGCGAGGAGTACGCGATGGCTCACGACGCGATGTTCGCAGTGCACGTATCGAATATGGAGGCGATCACGCTGGCCTACCAGGGACACTCGGACGAGGCTCGACTGGCCGCGGAAGTTGCCCTCAAACGCGCAGCCGAATTCTTTGATTCCACCACGGCTTCCGTCTACTCCGGGTTCGCGATCTTGCACCTGGCTGCGGGCGACGCGAGCGCAGCATGGGAGGCATCTGAGGCAGGACGCAAGCTCACCGGGATGTACTTTCAGACGGCCCCGCTCTACAACTGGACGGCCCTGGCGCCGTTGGCATGCGGCGATCTCGCCGCCGCACGTCGCTGGGCCGACGACGTGGTGGCGGCAACCACGGCCTGGAGTCGGGCCGCCGCCTTGACGTCGCGCGCGCGCGTCGAGATTGCGCTGGGCGAACTCGACGTCGCCGACCGTGATGCGTACGACGCGCTCGACTTGGCCGCCCGCCTCGGCGGTGACCTCCTCGTCCCATTCGCTCTCGACTGCCTCGCTGTAGTGGCAGCTCATACCGGTAACCACGTGTCCTCGGCGCGGCTGTTCGGCGCGGCGGACGCAGCCCGTCTGCACATGGGCATGATGCGCTTCAAAGTCTTCGACGAAGGCGACGAGGCCAGGATCGCCGGAGTTCGGAATGCTCTGGGTGAGCACGACTTCGACGCTGCATGGGCCGAGGGCGCGGCTTTGTCGATCGAGGAAGCGACTGCGTTCGCGCTGCGTGGCCGCGGCGGCCGCAAGCGCGCCTCGACCGGTTGGGATTCGCTCACCCCGGCCGAACTCAACGTCGTCCGACTGGTCTGCGAGGGCTTGGGCAATAAGGACATCGCCGCGCGACTCTTCGTCTCGCACAGAACCGTGCAGGCCCACCTCACGCACGTTTACACCAAGCTCGGACTGACCTCCCGGGTGCAGCTAGCCCAGGAGGCAACGGCCCGTACTACGTGAAGCCTTCAATGGCCGGCCTCGAACGCGATGGGAAGCGTTGTCGGACCCGAGATCTCGAAGATCGACTTCCACGGCGCCGGACCGGTGCGCCGCAGGTTGGGCATGCGGCGGGCAATGACCGTCAACGCCTCGGCAAGTTCGACCCTGGTCAGGTGGGCACCGAGGCAATAGTGCACTCCCCGCCGAACGTGAGCATGGCAGGCGGCTCCTCGCGGGTGATGTCGAGGCGCTCCGGCCCGTCGTAGCGCGCCGGTCCCGGTTGGCCGCGGCCGTACTGGCCATGACGTACGCCCCGGCCCCGATGAGCACCCCACCTCGCCCACGTCTTCGCCAAGCTGGGAGTCGCCTCCCGCACGCAACTCGCCCAACTCGCCTCAAAGCAGACGACGTCGGACGCATGATGGTCCCGTGACCGACGTAGTTCAAGGGCATTGCGATGCCCGATTCGACAAAGTGGCCGACGCGCTCGGCCAAGCCATCTCCGACGGCGAGGAGGTCGGCGCATCCATCGCCATCGACATCGGCGGCGAGACCGTCGTCGACATCTGGGGCGGCCACGCCGACGCCGCGAAGACGAAGCCGTGGACGGCGGACACCGTCGTCAA
The DNA here is from genome assembly GCA_025966225.1 of Mycobacterium sp. Lineage (GTDB taxonomy): Bacteria > Actinomycetota > Actinomycetes > Mycobacteriales > Mycobacteriaceae > Mycobacterium. Next base: position 28,803 of record JAOPVI010000048.1, read on the forward strand.
CGTCTGGTCGTCGACCAAGACGGTCACTGCGCTCGCCGGCCTGATGCTGATCGATCGCGGACTCATCGAACCGAGCACCCCCGTCGCCAGCGTCTGGCCGGAGTTCGGGGCGAACGGCAAGGAGCACATCGAGTTTCGCCATTTCCTGTCGCATTCGTCGGGCGTGTCCGGGTGGGATCAGCCCGTCGTGCCCGAGGACATCTACGACTGGGACAAGTCGACGGCCATGCTCGCCGCCCAGGCTCCGTGGTGGGAGCCGGGCACCGCGTCGGGCTACCAGGCGCTGAACCACGGTCACCTCATCGGTGAGGTACTGCGCCGGGTGACGGGAACGTCACTCAAGGAGTTCGTCCGCGACGAGATCGCGGGGCCGCTCGACGCGGACTTCCAGATCGGTGCCGCACCTGGGGACTCGGCGCGCATCGCGGAGGTCATCCTCCCCGCGGACCCGATGGAGGGCCTTCCGCCGCTGGATCAGTGGACCGAGCAGATGATCAAGACGTTCACCGGTCCCGCGCCTGACCCAGCAATTGCGAACACTGCGGAGTGGCGGGCCGCCGACATCGGCGCCGCCAACGGTCACACCAACGCGCGGGCGCTGGCGCGGATACTCTCGGCGATCTCGTTGGGCGGGGCGGTGGACGGCGTTCGGCTACTACGGCCGGAGACGATCGAGCGGATCTTCGAGGTGCAGTGCGAGGGACCCGACCTGGTGCTGGCACTCCATCCGATCAAGTGGGGCCTCGGATTCGGCCTGCCCACCCCCGAATCCATCCCGTACATCCCTGAAGGGAAGATCTGTTTCTGGGGTGGCTGGGGCGGATCCTGGGAGGCGATGAACCCCGACCGACGGACCACCATCGCCTACGTGATGAACAAGATGGGTCCGGGTATCGAGGGTTCCGAGCGCACCGCCAAGTACTTCACGCACATCTACGAAGCGCTGTCCTGACGATTCAGCCCTCCCGAGTCGCTTCGCTCCTGCCCTCCGGAGCCACCAACGAGGCGATGCGGCGCCCGATGGGAAGCGCGGCCGTCGCCGCGGGTGACGGCGAGTTGAGCACGTGGACCATCCGCGCGGTCTGCTCGATGACGAAGTCGTGCACGAGGGTGCCGTCCCTGCGAACGGCCTGGGCCCGGATACCCGCCTCGCGGGGAAGCAGGTCGTCGATGGTCAATGCAGGCGCGTACTTGCGGCACTCGCGCAGATAGCTATTCTTGGACAACGAGTTTCGAATCTCGTGCACGCCCGTACGCACGTTCGCCCCGGCGACGCGCCACAGTCCCGGGAAGGCGGCCATGCGGGCGACGTCACGGAAGTCGAAGGAGCCCTTCGGATAACCTTCGCGAGCCAATCCGAGCACGGCGCTGGGCCCGACGGTGATGTCGCCGTCGATGGTGGGGCTCAGGTGCACGCCGAGGAACGGAAGTTCGGGATCGGGCACCGGGTAGATGAGCCGCCGCACGAAGTTCGCACGTGCCGAAGGCAATTGGAAGTACTCACCTCGGAACGGGACGATCTGTACGTCCGTCCGAACCCCGGCCAACTCCGCGAGCCGATCCGACTGCAGTCCGGCGCACACCACCAAGCGGTCGCAGCGCAACGACGCCGACTCCGTCGAGACGGTCACGCCCGCGGCGCCCTCGACGATGTCGGTCACCCTGGCACCGGTGCGCACCGCGCCGCCCGCGGCCATGATCAAGTCGGCAAGCTTGCGCGCCACCAGCCGGTAGTCGACGATGCCCGTGGCGGGAAGGTGCAACGCCCGCAAACCTGTGACGTTCGGCTCGAGCTCGCCGAGCTCGTCGTGATCCATTGGCCGATAAGTGATTCCGTTGACCGCGGCGCGGTCTTGCAATACGGTCAGCCGGCTTGCTTCGACGGAGTTGGTTGCGACGATGAGCTTTCCGCACTCTTCGAACGCGATGCCGAATTCAGTGCAGAAGTCTTTGGTCTCCCGTTCGCCTGCCTTGGAAAGCGTGGCCTTGAGACTGCCGGGTTCGTAATAGATGCCGGAGTGGATGACGCCGCTGTTGTGACCCGTTTGATGGACGGCGACGTCGTGCTCACCGTCGAGTACGACGACCGACGCGTCGGGCTGCGCCTCGAGCAGGTGGTGCGCCGTCGAGAGCCCGACGATCCCGGCCCCGATGACGCAGTAGCGATACCGATCCATTGCCCCGAACTGTACAAGTCGCAGTTAGCGCGTCACCACGTTGCGGAGTGGCTCGCCGCGAGCCAGCCGATGTTGGCCGTGATGCCGTCGCACCGGCCGATGAAGGTATCCGCGGTGACCCCAGAGGCGTGCGGCGTCATCAGCACGTTGGGCAACCGCGAGAAAGGCAGCTCGCTCGGAGCGGCCGGTTCGCCGCGAGTGGCCGGGTAGCGGTACCAGACGTCGACCGCAGCGGCGCGGATGCCGCCGTCGCGCAGCGCCTCGTAGAGCGCGACCTCCTCCACGATGGGCCCGCGACCGACGTTCACCAGCACCCATGAGTCCATGCTAATTCGGGGTTGGACGGGTATCCGCAGGTCGTCGTACCGTGGTGAGCATCATGAGTACCGCACGTCACGCCTCCCCGAACCCGTCCGTGCTGCAGGTCGGACCACTGAAGCCGTCGTTGGCGCAGACGCTTGCCGATGGTTACTCGGCGTACGTACTGCCCGACGAGCCTGCTGAGCGCGCGGAGTTTCTGTCGTTGCACGCCGGCGAGATCACCGCCGTCGTGACGTCGGGTCGTACCGGGGTGGACGCGGACCTGATGGCGGCGCTGCCGAAGCTTGGCGCGGTCGTGAACTTCGGCGTGGGTTACGACACCACCGACGTCGACGCCGCCGCAGCCCGCGGGATCGGCGTGAGCAATACCCCGGACGTCTTGACCGACTTCGTGGCGGACACCGCGATCGGCATGATGATCGACACGTTGCGACATTTCTCGGCCGCCGACCGCTACGTGCGGGCGGGCCAATGGCCGGTGGCCGGTGGCCGGTGGCCGGGAACTACCCGTTGACGCGTCAGGTCAGCAATACCCGGGTGGGCATCATCGGGCTCGGCCGGATCGGCGGTGCAATCGCCAAGCGGCTCAGTGCTTTTGGTTGCACGATCTCGTATCACAATCGGCGTCCAGTCGAGGGTTCGCCGTATGAGTACGTGACGTCGCCGGTGGGGTTGGCCAGCGGTGTCGACGTGCTGATCGTCGCGGCGGCAGGCGGTTCGGGCACCCGGCAGTTGGTCGGCCGCGAGGTTCTCGACGCGCTCGGTGCCGACGGCTATCTGATCAACATCGCGCGCGGCAGCGTCGTCGACCAGGACGCGTTGGTGGCGGCGCTGTCTGCGGGTCGACTGGCCGGCGCGGGCCTGGACGTGTTCACCGACGAGCCGAACGTGCCAGAGGCGCTGCTGTCCATGGTCAACGTCGTCGTGCTGCCGCACGTGGGTAGCGGGACGGTGCAGACGCGAGCGGCGATGGAGCAACTGACGCTGCGCAACCTGGACGAGTTCCTGGAGTCAGGTCAGCTCGTCACGCCCGTGCCGATGCCGGTCGCCACTTCGGGCTGAGCTCGCCTTTGGGCCAATCCTGCAGTTCGCGAGGCGACGTACTTCAGACTGAAGCCTCGGGCAGGAGGGCTGATGGAGTCGGGACGATCGTGTCGGGCCTGCGGTCTGGGCCTGCGGTCCGGTGCCCGGTTCTGCGATGGATGTGGCGCACCGACGGGCACCGACCCCGCTCTGGCCGAGTACAAGCAGGTCACGATTCTGTTCGCCGATGTCGTCCGGTCCATGGACATCGCCGCTCGCGTCGGCCCGGAGCGACTGCGGGAAATCATGACCGAGTTGGTCAGCCGCTCGGCTGTTGTAGTCGAGCGCAGTGGCGGAACGCTGAACAGCTACACCGGCGACGGCATCATGGCGCTGTTCGGGGCGCCGGCAGCCTTGGAGGACCACGCATTTCGTGCGTGCGTGGCCGCGCTCGACCTTCAACACGCTGCGGAACCACTCGCCGGCGACGTGATGCGCCACGACGGCGTGGTGCTCCAGCTTCGCATCGGCATCAACTCCGGCCAGGTGATAGCGGGCGAGATCAGCCCGACGAGTTACACCGCGATCGGCGATCAGGTCGGCTTTGCGCAGCGGATGGAATCCGTCGCCCCGCCCGGCGGTGTCATGTTGAGTGAGGCCACCGCACGGTTGGTCGAGGGCGTTGCGGCACTGGGTGATCTCGAGCTGGTGCGTATCAAGGGCGCTGACGAGCCGGTGCAGGCCCGCCGCCTCCTCGACATGAAGGAGCGTCGCATCCGCCCCGTGGGCCACGAGGCGCCGGTGATCGGGCGGCAGCACGAAATCGGCTCACTCACCACGTTCCTGGAACAGGCGATGCGCGGTGACGCATCAGTGGTTCGAGTGACCGGACCGGCGGGCATCGGCAAGAGCAGGCTGATCGGTGAAGTCACGACGACGGCCGTTGACCGCGGCGCAGAAGTGTTCTCCACCTTCTGCCAGTCCCACACCGGGGACGTTCCGTTCCACGCGATTTCCGGCCTGCTGCGGGCGGTCTTCGAGGTCGACGAGCTCGACATCGACGCGGCGCGGGAGCGGGTGCGGGTGCGGCTGCCCGATTCCGACAACGAGGACCTGATTCTGCTCGACGATCTGCTGGGCATTCGTGACACCGCCGGTGGGTTGCCGGCTGTCGATCCAGAGGCGCGACGCCGGCGGCTGGCACGGTTGGTGGAGACAGCGATCTCGGCGAGTACTCCCGCGGTGTACGTGATCGAGGACGTGCACTGGATCGACGAGGTCAGCGAATCGATGCTCGTCGACTTCGTCGCAACGGTTTCCGGAACGTCGGCGCTCGTCCTTATCACCCACCGTCCCGAGTATCAGGGCACACTCAGCCACATTGCGGGAGCTGAGGCGATTGAGCTTGCCCCGCTTGATGGTTCACACGGGTCGGCGTTGACCGCGCTGCTGGTCGGCAGGCGCCCGTCGACCGCCGGACTCGCGACGCAGATTGCCGAACGTGCCGCCGGGAACCCGTTCTTCACCGAGGAGATCGTGCGCGACCTCGTCGAACGAAAGATTCTCGAGGGCCACCGCGGCGAGTATGAGTGCCGCCGCGACGCTGCGGAGGTCAGCGTGCCCGCGACCGTACAGGCCACCATCGCCGCGCGCATCGACCGCCTTGGTGCACGTGCGAAGCGGACACTGAACGCCGCGGCGGTCGTCGGGTCTAGGTTCAATGCGGATTTGCTCGCCGAAGTGCGCAGTGACTCCATGCTTGGGGAGTTGATGGACGCCGAGCTGATCGATGCGCTCGATTCCCCTGCTGCCGAGTACGCGTTCAGACACCCGCTGATCCGCACGGTGGCCTACGAATCACAACTGAAATCGGAACGGGCGCAACTGCATCGGCAGCTGGCTGAGGTCATCGAGCGCCGCCAGCCGACGGCGGCACACGAGAACGCTGCGCTCATCGCGACGCACCTGGAGGCGGCGGGCGACCAACGTGGAGCGTTCGGTTGGCACATGCGCGCGGCGGGATGGTTGACCGACCGCGACCTCGGCGCGGCCCGAGCGAGTTGGCAGCGGGCTCGAATGGTCGCTGACAGGCTGCCCGGTGACGAGCCCGACCGGCTAGCGATGCAGATAGCGCCTCGCACCCGGCTCTGCGGCAGCATGTGGATGGCTGGCGGCACGGTCGCCGACACCGGTTTCGACGAACTGCGCGAGCTCTGCGAGGCGAAGGGCGACAAGGTATCGCTCGCGATTGGCATGTCCGGACTGGTCATGGCGCTGTCAGGGCATCAACGTCTCGTCGAGGCGTCAAGTCTGGCATCGGAGCTGACTGCGCTGGTCGAGGCGCTTGGAGAGTCCTCACTGACCGTCAATCTGCTCATCGCGGCCGTCTACGCCAAATCCGAGGTCGGTGAGATGACCGAAGCTCTTGGCTTGGCCCAACGCGTCATCGACCTGGCCGATGGCGATCTCACGATGGGTGACAAGCTCTTCGGCTCACCGCTGACGCTCGCGACTCGGATGCGCTGCCTCATTCGACTGTGTCTGGGTATCGACGGCTGGCGATCCGATGCCGACGCGGCTATCGCGATGGCTGCCCCGCTCGCTCCGAAGAATCTCGTTACCGCGATCTTCTACAAGTACATCGTCGCAATACCCGTCGGCGCCCTGGCCGCCGACGCTGTCGCCTTGCGCGAGACCGCCGATGCCCTGCGTGTGGCCGAGCAAACCAGCGACGAGTACACCTTGGCAGCGGCCCAGCTCACCCGAGGACTCGTCCTCGTCCGCCAAGACGATCCGCACCGGGAGGAAGGCTTCACGCTGCTCACCCAGGCGCGGGACACGGCACTGGCGAAGGGGTTCACGATGAATGCGCTGGCAATTGTCGATCCCGAGATCGCAAGGGAGCGGTCCCGAAACGGTGATCTCGACGGTGCAATCGAACTCGCCCGAGCGGCCATTGACGACATGTTCGACAGTGGCGCAATGTACTTGCGCGGGGTGGCCACCACGATTCTGGTGGAGTCGCTGCTGGAGCGCGGAGCCGATCGTGACCTGCGGGAGGCACAGGCGGCCATCGACCGGTTGGCAGGAGTGCCCACGGAGCCCGGATTCATACTGCACGAACTGCCCTTGCTACGGCTGCGCGCTTTGATGGCGCGGGCGCAGGGCAGCGAGCAGCCCTACCGCGAGCACATGGCGCGGTACCGCGCGAAAGCGTTGGCGGCCGGATTCGAGCCGCTCGCCACTTCGGGCTGAGCGATCGACTAGCAACGCCTGCCACTTCGCGAGATCCACACCTGGGCTGTTGGATTGGCGGCGGAACGACCGTGGTGTCGAGCTCGCGAACGTGCTAGCTGCGCGAGTATGCCAGCCGCAGCGTCGAGCTAGTGCGGCTCACCTGACGTAGCAGCCGGTGCTCGTGTTGTGACAGTGGCTGCTCTGGCTCGTTGTCGACGCAACGGATTCGGCTATCCCACGGCCTCCTCGACTAGGCCGTCAGTCGTCCACTCCCGTTGCGGCAGCACATCTCTCAGCAAGCGGAGCAGCGCCGGGTTGGTACTGTCGCCGCGCCACACCGCGTCCAATTCGACCGGCCGCTCCCGGAACGCCCCGATCGATCGGAACACCACCCCTTCGGGATGCAGCGTCGCCGCCGACGCGGGCACCAAGGCGATCCCGATCTGCGAGCGCACCAGCACCAGCATCGTGTGCACCTGCGTCACGTACTGCACGTAGCGCGGTGTTGCACCGGCGATGGTGAACGTGCTGATCAGCAGTTGGTTGAAATACCGGGCCTGCACCGGCGAGTACATGATGACGTCCTCGCCGTCGAGGTCATTCAGCGTCAACTGACGGCCCAGGTCCGCCAGCGGGTGCCCCATCGGTAGCGCGGCGATCAGCTGTTCGTGCAACAGCGGCCGCGACACCAGGCCAGGGCGCTTCACCGGCGGGCGTGCCATCCCGAGGTCCAATTCACCGTTCAGCAGGCCCTCTAGCTGCACCGACGTCACCATCTCGCGCAGCTCGAGCTTCACGTCTGGCAGCTTCTCCCGCGCAGCCTCGAGCAGCAGCGGCAGCACGACGTGTGCCGACGCCGCGGTGAAGCCGACGACGACGGTGCCGAGGTCCCCAGCGGGTACGCGCCTCACCGTCATCGCCGCGCCCTCGGCCAGCTGCAGGATCCGACGCGCGTCGGGAAGGAACGCCACCCCGGCGGGGGTGAGCGTCACGGATCGAGTTGTCCGGTCGATCAGCTGAACGCCGAGTTCGCCCTCGATCTGTTGAATCTGCCTGCTCAGCGGCGGCTGGGTCATGTGAAGCCGTTCAGCGGCGCGCCCGAAGTGCAGTTCCTCGGCTACGGCGATGAAGCACGACAGCCGCCCGGATGAGAACACCTATGCACTCCCAGTATCATTCGACGCGCAAGATGCGTCGATGGTGCATGAGTTTAGCTACCAGCGCGGGCTCAGGGCCTCGAATTCGGGGTGGATGCTCTGTCGGCGAACTCGCCGGCGTCGAGAGCGTGGAATTCGCCTGTGCCGCAGGCGATGAAGACTCCGCCCGGGCCTGCGTCGACGCCCTTGGCGACGTGCGCGGCGAGCTTGGTCAGGTCGACCTCGCCCGACACGGTGAAGGGTGTGACGGGAAAGAACAGTACGCCTTCGAGCATGTCGTGGAACTGCTCGCTGGATGGGCTGGGTCTGTCAGACTTGGGTGAGGCGTCCATCGACGCGGCGCCATATCCCGTCGGGATTTCCGTCGGCAATCGCGCTGGGCAGCAGTGCCTTCGGCACGTCCTGATAGGCGACGGGTCGCAGAAACCGTTCGACCGCGCGTGCTCCGACGGAGGTCGTGCGCGAGTCGGACGTGGCGGGCGACGGGCCGCCGTGCACCATCGCGTAACCAACCTCGACGCCAGTCGGCCAGCCGCCGAACAGGATTCGCCCGACCTTGGTCTCCAGCGTCGGCAGCAGCTTGCCCGCATCGTCGTAGTCCGACTCGTCGGCGTGAACGGTCGCAGTCAGCTGGCCTTCCAAACTTGCTGCTATGTCGTTCATCTCATCGACGTCGGTGCATCGCACGACGAGGCTCGACGAGCCGAACACCTCGGCCTGCAGCACCTCGGACCCCCGGAAGGACGCGGCGTCCGTGCTGAACAGCGCCGCCCGGCAGGTGGTGGGGTTGTCGGCCGCCTCGCCGCGGACGACGAGGTCAGCGGAGCCGGCCAACGCGGCGACGCCGTCGGCGTAGCTCTTGGCAATTGCGGGCGTCAGCATCGGGGTGGCTGCCGTCTGCACCAGCGCATCGCGGGCCGCGGAGAGGAACGCGTCGAGCCCAGCCCCGTCGACGGCGATGACCAGCCCAGGGTTGGTGCAGAACTGGCCGGAGCCCATGGTCAGCGAGCCGACGAAGGCGCGACCCAGGTCGGCACCCCGCGTCGAAAGCGCCCCACCGAGCAGAAACACCGGGTTGATCGAACTCATCTCCGCGTACACCGGGATGGGCTCTGGCCGGGCCGCGGCGGCTGCGACGAGAGCCGTTCCGCCGGCTCGGGATCCGGTGAAGCCGACGGCCTTGATCCGTGGATCGGTGACGAGTGCGGTACCGAGGCCAGGACCGGAACCGAACAGAAGCGAGAACGTCCCTGCGGGCAATCCGGAGGACGCGACGGCGCCGGCGATGGCGCGGGCCACCAGTTCGGACGTGCCGGGATGCGCATCGTGCCCCTTGACGACGACGGGGCAACCGGCCGCGAGTGCCGATGCGGTGTCGCCGCCTGCGACCGAGAACGCCAGCGGGAAGTTGCTGGCCCCGAACACGGCGACCGGGCCGAGCGGGACGGCCCGCTGGCGAATGTCGGGCCGCGGCAATGGGGTTCGGTCGGGCTGCGCAGGGTCGATGCGTGCCTCAGTCCAGCTGCCATCGCGCAACACGGCGGCGAAGAGCCGGAGCTGTCCGGTGGTTCGGCCCACCTCGCCTGCGATCCGGCCTTCGGGCAAGCCGGTCTCTGTCACCGCCCGGCCGACGAGCGTCGTCGAGCTCGCTTCGAGGTTGTCGGCAATGGCCTCCAGGAAGAGTGCGCGTTGCTCGGAGGTGGTGGCCCGGTAGGTGGGGAAGGCCTCGGCGGCGGCGGCGCACGCGGTCTCGACGTTGGACACATCGCCGTGGCGGTACGCCGGTTCGACGGCGGTGCCGGCGGCGGGGTCGAAGCCACGCACCTCCGGCCCGGTGCCCGTGACGGGAACGCCGGCGATGATCATCTGTCCGGTCAGGTGGCTGGAGTCGTGGATCGTTGCTGTCACGAAGCCAACGCTAGGACTCCAACCGATACATGTCCAAGACCAACGTTGGGACTATTGATAGCAGAACTGCATGAGTGATGGCCGACGTGGACCGAGCGCCGTGGGCCGCGCTACGCAGACGCGCGACCCCGCAGCGCCAGCCGGTTGAGCACGTCACGGCCTAGGCCGTCGACGTCCGTCCGTGAGCCCTCGGGTATCAAGGTGACGCCGTCCGCCACAGCCGCCAACTCGATGTCGGCGATGAGCCCGGTCAGCCCGTCGACGGTCCCGGCATACTGCACCGTCGGCGCCTCGCGGGCTGCGAGCCACGCCCTGGCCGAACGAAAGTCACCCGTCACCGTGACCCGGACGTCGAGGATCACGTCGACGTCAGGCCGGTCCGCGCGGATGCGAGCCCCGTCGCGCTTGGCGAGTTGGAGGTCGCGTGCCGCGAACCGGACGACCGGAGGACCGCCCGCCGTCAACTCGGTCCAGTCGTCGTCCGCCTCACTGGCGAAGAAAAGCCTCACCTTCCGCACGGTACGGGTGCGACCCCGCTGCTGCCACCGTTGCAATCAGCGAGAATCCATCGGAATGACCGTGCGGCGTCGCGGGGCCGACGCTCAGGCTTAGTAGTTTGTAGACGTGACAATGGACGTGGGGGGCGGAGCACTGTCAGCCGATGCGCGGCCGGGCATCCCAGCTCAGTACCTGCTATCGGCGCAAGCACCCGACCCACGCACGCTGATCGACGTGCTCTACGCCACCGCCGAGCGTCACCCCGACTCCCCCGCCCTCGACGACGGTGACGTTCAACTCACCTACGCCGAACTCGTCGCCGACATCGAAGAGAGCGTCGAGTGGCTGGCCGCGCGGGGAATCGGCCGCGGCGACCGCATCGGCATCCGGATGCCATCCGGCAGTTACGCGCTCTACGTCGCGATCCTGTCGGCCTTGGCCGTCGGCGCCGCCTATGTGCCCGTCGACGCAGACGATCCCGACGAACGTGCCGAATTGGTGTTCGGCGAGGCAGGCGTCGTCGGGGTCATCACCGAGGCCGGCCTGGTACGTGGGGTTGGTTTGTCCCGCGGTTGGCGGGCAGGTGAGCCGTTGGCGCGCGACGACGCCTGGATCATCTTCACCTCCGGGTCCACCGGAACGCCCAAGGGCGTCGCGGTGACGCATCGCAACGCCGCGGCCTTCGTCGACGCCGAGGCCCAGATCTTCCTGCAGGACAATCCACTGGGCCCCGGCGACCGCGTGCTCGCCGGGCTGTCGGTGGCGTTCGACGCGTCGTGCGAGGAGATGTGGCTGGCCTGGCGCCACGGTGCGTGTCTGGTGCCCGCCCCGCGCTCGTTGGTCCGCAGCGGCATGGACCTGGGCCCGTGGTTGGTGTCCCGGGACATCACGGTCGTCTCGACGGTGCCGACGCTCGCAGCGCTCTGGCCCGCCGAGGCGCTCGAAGCCGTGCGACTGCTGATCTTCGGCGGGGAAGCCTGCCCTCCGGAGCTCGCCGAGCGACTCGCCGTCGAGGGCCGCGAAGTGTGGAACACCTACGGGCCCACCGAGGCCACCGTCGTGGCGAGCCTCGCGCGACTCCACGGCAATTCGCCCGTGAGCATCGGGCTGCCGCTGCCGGGCTGGGATCTGGCGGTCGTCGACAAGGACGGCCAGCCCGTGGCAAAGGGCGAGGTCGGCGAGTTGGTCATCGGCGGCGTCGGCCTGGCGCGCTACCTGGATCCGGAGAAGGACGCCGAGAAGTACGCCCCGATGCCCACCCTGGAGTGGGCCCGCGCGTACCGCAGCGGTGACCTGGTCCGCCTCGAAGCCGACGGGCTCTACTTCCAGGGCCGCGCCGACGACCAGGTCAAGGTGGGTGGGCGCCGCATCGAACTCGGCGAGGTCGACTCTGCGCTGGTGAACCTGCCAGGCGTCAGCGGCGGCGCCGCCGCGGTGCGCCGCACCACTAGTGGCACGCCGCTGCTGGTCGGCTACATCGCCAGCGCGGACCCCGAATTCGACCTGGCGGCGGCGCGGGCCGCGCTGGCCGACTCGCTGCCCGCCGCGCTGGTGCCCCGGCTGGTGCTCGTCGACGAGCTGCCGACGCGGACGTCGGGCAAGGTGGATCGCAATGCCCTGCCGTGGCCCATCGAGGGCGACGACGGCTCCGACGGACCGGAGCTTGCAGGAACGATGGGCTGGCTGGCCGGGCTGTGGCGAGACGTATTGGCCGCGCCGGTCGACGGACCCGAGGCCGACTTCTTCGCGCTCGGCGGCGGTTCACTGTCGGCGGCACAGCTGGTGGCCGCCCTGCGCGCGCGCTACCCGCAGGTGACCGTCGCCGACCTGTACGACCATCCGCGACTCGGCTCGCTCGCCGGTTACCTCGATGAGCTCGACCCGCCCCCGAAGGTCGAAACCCGTTTGGTGAAGCCGGTATCCAGGTGGACCGAGTTGGCGCAGGTGGTGGCATCGGTACCGCTGGCCACGCTCGCGGGGATGCAGTGGGTGGTGTGGCTGGCCCTGCTCAACAACGTCGCGGCGGCGCTGCACGTGGTGCCGTGGGCACAGCCGGTGAACTGGTGGTGGGTACTCGCAGGCTTCCTGGTGTTCGTAACCCCGTTGGGGCGCATGGGCATTGCGATACTCGGCGCCCGCATCCTCGTCGGAGGACTCGAGCCGGGCACCTACCGGCGGGGTGGGAGCGTCCACCTCCGGGTCTGGCTCGCCGAACGACTCGCCGACGCCAGCGGCGCGGAGAACCAGGCCGGCGCGCCGTGGTTGGTGTACTACGCACGCGCACTGGGCAACAGGGTCGGCAAGGGTGTCGACCTGCACTCTGCACCTCCCGTCACCGGGATGCTGACCCTGGGCCACCGGTGCTCGATCGAACCCGAGGTCGACCTCACCGGGCACTGGATCGACGGCGATCTCTTCCACGTCGGTCCGATCACCGTCGGCAACGACGCTACGATCGGCGCGCGAACAACTCTGCTGCCCAACGCAATCATCGGCAAGAACGCCGACGTCGCACCGGGTTCCGGCGTCATCGGCAAGGTCAAGGCCGGCCAGTACTGGAAGGGTTCACCGGCGATGAAGTCGGGCAAGGCCCGGCACCCGTGGCCTGACGAACGCCCACGCCGCGCCCCGCTGTGGGTCGCGGTGTACGGTGTGACGTCCGTCCTGCTCGGCGGGGTTCCGCTGGTCGCGCTCGGCGCCGGACTTGCCTTGTTGGGCTGGGCGATTCGTGACACCCCAACGCTTCGGGCCGCGCTCGTCCCCGTTGCCATCTGGACGCCCGTCGCCACCATCGTCGCCGTGGTGGTCTATGCCGCGACGACGGTCATCGGGGTGCGGATGCTGGCGCTGGGCCTGCGCGAGGGTTATCACCCGGTGCGCAGTCGAGTCGGTTGGCAGTTGTGGGCCACCGAGCGGCTGATGGATGCAGCCCGCAACTATCTGTTCCCCATCTACGCTAGCCTGCTCACGCCATGGTGGCTGCGGCTGCTCGGCGCGAAAATCGGTAAGGGCACCGAGATCTCGACCGCCCTGCTCACGCCGAAGTTCACGGTGGTCGAGGACGGCGCGTTCCTGGCCGACGACACCATGGTGGCGTCCTACGAGCTGGGTGGCGGATGGATCCACGTCTCGACGGCCACCGTCGGCAAGCGGGCCTTCCTCGGCAACTCCGGCATCACCCAGCCGGGCCGGCGGGTGCCCGACGACGGGCTGGTGGCCGTGCTCAGTGCGACGCCGCACAAGGCCAAGGCGGGTTCGTCGTGGCTGGGCAGCCCACCGATCCGGCTGCGCCGCAAACCGACGGCCGCCGACGCGCTCCGCACCTTCCATCCCTCGCTGCGGCTGAAGGTCATGCGCGCGACGGTCGAGACGTTCCGGGTGATCCCGTTGATCGTGACGTTCGCCATCGGCGTGGCGGTGCTTGGCGGATTGCAATTGTTGGCCCGCGAATGCGGCTGGTGGTGGACGGTGGCCGCAGGCGGAGTCGTGCTGCTCGCGGCGGGCGCGCTGGCGGGGGCCGTCGCGGTCATCGCGAAGTGGTTGGTGGTCGGACGCATCAAGGCCGTCGAACATCCGCTGTGGTCGTCGTTCGTGTGGCGCAACGAGGTCTCCGACACCTTCGTCGAGACGGTGGCGGGGCCCTGGTTCGCCAGGGCGGCCAGCGGCACCCCGGTGATGAATCTGTGGCTACGGGCGCTCGGGGCCTCGGTCGGCCGGGGCGTGTGGTGTGAAACCTACTGGCTGCCAGAGGCCGACCTGGTCACCCTCGGCCGGGGCGCGACGGTCAACCGCGGCTGCGTGGTTCAGACCCACCTGTTCCACGACCGCATCATGCGCTTGGACACCGTCGTCGTCGAAGCCGGCGCCACCCTGGGCCCCCATTGTGTGGCCCTGCCTGCCGCCAAGATCGGCGCGGGGGCAACGGTCGGACCGGCCTCCCTGGTCATGCGTGGCGACGAAGTGCCGCCGTCGACGCGATGGCAAGGGAACCCGATCGCCCCGTGGAATGCCTTCCGCAAGAAGCGCCGCAGCGCGCCCGACAAGACTCCCAAGGAATCCGCCGCGTGACCCGCTCCGCGAAGAAGACCGGCGCTGGGGGTCACCCCGCTTGCGGGGGAGAGCGCGGCGACCGGGGGAAGAATGGAGCACGCAAGGGCAGCACCCCACCCGTCATCGACCCCTACCTTCCACACAACGGCAACTTCGGGTTCCGGGTGTCCCGGTACGAATTGGAGCTCGAGTACAAGGTCCAGCTCAACCGGCTGTCGGGCACGGCGACCATCACCGCCGCGACGCTCGCATCGCTGAAGACGTTCACGCTCGATCTCGCCGACGCCCTGACGGTGTCCAAGGTGTCCGTCAACGGCCATCGGCCCGCTCAGTTCCGTCACGCGAGTGGCAAGCTGCACGTCACGTTGTCCTCGACGCTGCCCGCAGGCGCCGCCATGTCGATCAGCGTGCGCTACGCAGGGAACCCGCGACCCATCCAATCCCTATGGGGCGAAGTCGGATTCGAGGAGCTCTCGGCCGGAGCACTGGTCGCTGGCCAACCGAACGGCGCCGCGACCTGGTTCCCCTGCGACGACCACCCAAGCTCAAAGGCCAGCTACCGCATCCAGCTCAGCACCGAGAACCCCTATCGCGCGGTCGTCAACGGCAAGTTGCTGTCCCGCCGCACCCGTGCGGCGATGACCACGTGGACGTACGAGCAGGCCGAGCCGACGTCGACGTACCTGATGACCCTGCAGATCGGGGTGTACGAGGCGCACCGGCTGGCGAAGGCGCCCGTCGAAATGAATGCCGCGTTGCCGCAACGCTTGCGCCGCAACTTCGACCACGACTTCGGCCGCCAGCCCGACATGATGAAGCTCTTCGTCAAACTGTTCGGCCCGTATCCACTCGCCACGGGCCACACCGTCGTCGTGACCGACGACGACCTCGAGATTCCGCTTGAGGCGCAGGGCATTTCGATCTTCGGCGCGAACCACTGCGACGGGCATCGCAGCTCGGAGCGGCTCATCGCACACGAGCTTGCCCACCAGTGGTTCGGCAATTCGGTGACCGCGCGGCGCTGGCGCGACATCTGGCTACACGAAGGATTCGCGTGTTACGCGGAGTGGTTGTGGTCAGAGGAGTCCGGCGGCCGCAGCGCCGACGAGTGGGCCCGGCACTACCACCAGCGGCTCAAGTCGTCGGCCCAGAATCTGCTGCTGGCCGACCCCGGCCCTAAGGACATGTTCGACGACCGCGTCTACAAGCGCGGAGCCATCACGCTGCACGTGTTGCGACGCACGATCGGCGACGAGAACTTCTTCAACCTGCTTCGGGGCTGGACCGCGCGCTACTGGCACACCACCGCGGTCACCGACGACTTCACCGGGCTGGCAGCCAATTACACGGACCAGTCGCTGCGTCCGCTCTGGCAGGCCTGGCTGTACTCGACGGCTGTCCCCGACCTGTGACCGACGGCGCGTCGGCAGTACCAGCACCCGGCCCGATCCCTCAGGGACCCGTGACCAGGGCCAGTGTCGCCCGGGTTGGCATCGCGACCGTCATCAGCGCGCTGTGCGGGTATGCGGTGCTCTACCTCGCCGCCCGCGACCTCGAACCAGCAGGCTTCTCGGTGTTCGCCGTGTTCTGGGGCGCGTTCGGGTTGCTGGCAGGAGCGGCCAACGGCTTGTTGCAGGAGTCCACCCGCGAGGTGCGCCAGGTCCAGCAGGGCCCGGAAACGACGGGCCCGCAGCTCCATCCGATCCGGGTGGCCGTCGTGGTCGGCCTGGTCGCCGCAGCTGTCGTCGCGGGCACCGCCCCGCTGTGGTCGAGTCACGTCTTCGTCGAGTCACGTTGGCTCAGCGTCGGCCTGCTCAGCGTGGGCATCTTTGGGTTCTGCCTGCACGCGACGCTGCTTGGCGTGCTGGCCGGGGTCAACCGCTGGAGCCAGTACGGGACACTGATCGTCGGCGACGCGACGGGCCGTGTCGTCGTCGCGACCGCCACGTTCCTGGTCGGCTGGGGTCTGGTCGGCTACCTGTGGGCCACCGTCGCTGGGTCGATCGCCTGGCTGGTGCTGCTGTTGGCGTCACCGGCGACGCGCGCGGCGGCACGCGTGCTAACCCCCGGCACCACCATGACGTTCCTTCGCGGCGCCTCTCATTCGATCGCGGCGGCAGGCGCCAGCGCCATCCTGATCATGGGCTTCCCCGTGCTACTGAAGGCCACGTCGCATGAACTCGGCGCGACCGGCGGCGTGGTGATCCTCGCGGTGACGTTGACGCGCGCCCCGCTGCTTGTTCCGTTGAACGCGATGCAGGGCAACCTCATCGCCCACTTCGTCGACGAGCGGTCCGCGCGACTGCGCGCGTTGATCATGCCTGCGTTGGTGGTGTTGGGCCTCGGCGCGCTCGCGGTGCTCGTCGCCGGGTTGGCCGGGCCGTGGCTGTTGCAGGTGGCGTTCGGACCCGAATACCGGGCGGGCGGCGGCCTGCTGGCCTGGTTCACGGCCGCGGCCATCGCCATCGCGCTGCTGACCCTGACCGGGGCCGCGACCGTCGCGGCCGCACTGCATCGGGCGTACGCGGCCGGGTGGGTCGGTGCGACGCTGGCCTCGGCGTTGCTGTTGCTGCTGCCAACGCCGTTGGAGACGCGAACCGTGGTCGCCCTGCTGTGCGGGCCGCTGGTCGGAATCGTGGTGCATCTGGTCGCGTTGGTAAGGAGCGAGCCAGGTCCGAACGTGTAGTTTGTTCGGCATCAGCACCTCAGACACCCGTTACGACGACGTTTGGATCGTCGTCCCAGCCTTCAACGAAGCGAGCGTGATCGCCGAGGTCATCGCCGACGTTCGCTCCGTCTTCCGTCATGTGGTGTGCGTCGACGACGGCAGCAGCGACGACACCAGCGACCGGGCCTTCTCCGCCGGCGCTCACGTCGTGCGCCATCCGGTCAATCTCGGGCAGGGTGCGGCCATCCAGACCGGCGTCGAGTACGCCCGGAGCAGGCCGGGCGCCGCGGTGTTCGCGACGTTCGACGCCGACGGCCAGCACCGCGTCAAGGACGTCGTGGGCATGATCGACCGGCTCACCTCCGAGGACCTCGACATCGTCGTCGGTACCCGGTTCGGCGACCGCGTCCCCGAGGGCATGCCGAAGCTGAGGCGACTGCTGTTCCCCATCATCGCCAAGGTCAGCCCCGCCAGCCGCAAGCTCGGCCTCACCGACGCGCACAACGGGCTGCGGGTGTTCGACAAGACCGTTGCCGATGGCCTCAACCTCACGATGAGCGGCATGAGCCACGCCAGCGAGTTCGTGGCGCTGATCGTCGAGAACGGTTGGCGGGTGGCCGAGCAACCGGTCGAGATCCTGTACACCGAATACTCGATGTCGAAGGGCCAGCCGCTGGTCAACGGGGTCAACATCATCGTCGACGGGTTGCTGCGCGGAAGGATGCGCCGATGAACTGGATCCAGGTACTGCTGATCGCTGCGGTCGTCGTGCTTCTGGTGTACCTACTGGCTTCCCGCCGCAAGGCGCAGTCGAGGGCCTGGGTGAAGGTCGGCTACGTGCTCTTCGTCATCGCGGCGGTGTACGCCATCGTGCGACCCGACGACACCACCGTGGTGGCCAACTGGCTTGGCATCGGGCGCGGGGCTGACCTGCTCGAGTATGCGTTCATCATCGCGTTCCTGTTCACCACGATCAGCGCATACATGCGCTTCAAGGACCTCGAATTGCGCTATGCCCGTTTGGCGCGCGCGGTGGCGCTGGAAGGGGCCAGGGCGCCGGAAGATGGTTAGTTCGCCGCCCGCAGCTCAGTGACTCGGCGGGATTCCTTCGAGCAACGCGGCCAGTACCTGGTCCGTTGCGCCTCGAGCTCGGGCTGTGGCAGCACCGCCCGGATGAGCGCTGCCCCGTCACTCACAATCTTTTCCTAAAGCGCGGCCTCGCGGAAGAATTCGACGGTGCGCGCCACCCCGTCGGCCAGCGGCACCTTCGGCTGCCAGCCCAGCACCCGCTTCGCGCGACTGATGTCCAGGCACGACTTCCGAAGGTCACCCAGCCGCGGCGGATGGAACTCGGGCTCGTCGGGTGCGCCCGCTGCCGCGGCGATCACCGAGTGGAGTTGACGCGTGGAGGTTTCGACGCCGGTGCCTGCGTTGAAGCGCTGGCCGCTGCCCACCTCGCCGCCGGCGCGGACAAACGCACCGACGAGGTCGTCGACGAAGACGTAGTCGCGGGTGTCCGACCCGTCGCCGAAGATCTTGGTCGGCTTCCCGGACAGCAGCGCCCTGGAGAAGATTGCGACGACGCCCGCCTCGCCGTGCGGGTCCTGACGTGGCCCGTACACGTTGGCGGGTGCGATGTGTGAGCAGTCCAGGTCGTACAGGTTGCGGAACATGTTGAGGTAGACCTCGCCACACACCTTGCTGGCCGCGTACGGCGACGATGGATCGACGGGCACGTCCTCGTTGGTCGGGTACACCGGCGGCGTGCCATAGATGGAGCCGCCCGAGCTGGTGTGGACGATCTTGCGCACCCCGGCCTTGCGTGCCGCCTCGGCGAGGCGCACGGTGCCGACGACGTTGACGCTGGAGTCGAACTGCGGGTCGGTCACCGAGCGGCTGACCGAGATCTGCGCGGCCAGGTGGAAGATCACCTCGGGCCTGGTGTCCGAGATCAAACTCAACAGGTCGGCGTCGACGATGTCGGCCTTGGCGAACTCGTAGGTGTCGTGCCGCTCGGCCGCGACGATGTTGACGCTGTTGCCCGTACTTAGGTCATCGACGCCGATGACGGTGTGACCGTCTGCCAGTAGTCGGTCTACCAGCGTTGATCCGATGAAGCCTGCTGCTCCGGTGACGAGTGTCCGCACCGGGTCACCATACCGACGCAGTTTGGACGTCCGTACCGTAGGCGAGCGTGAAGGTCCGGCGGGAGGAGGCGAAGCGACCGGGGAATTGGTGGGTCGTCCGCACCGCCGTAGCGCTGATCGCGCTGCAGTTGGCGCTTCGGGCGGTGCTCGCCTTCGGCGGCTACTTCTACTGGGACGACCTCATCCTGATCGCCCGCGCGGGGACGCACAGCCTGCTGTCGTCGTCTTTCTTGTTCGACGACCACGATGGCCACGTCATGCCTGCGGCATTCCTCATCTCGGGCGGCATCACCAAACTCGCGCCGTTCAGCTGGATCGGGCCTGCCATCAGTCTGGTGTTGCTGCAACTCGTCGCGTCGCTGGCGTTGCTGCGCGCACTGTGGGTGATCCTCGGCTGGCGACCCGTGCTGTTGGTTCCCCTGACCTTCGCGTTGTTCAGCACCATGGGGCTGCCCTCGTTCGCATGGTGGGCAGCGGCGCTGAACGCCTTGCCGATGATCGCGGCGTTGGCCTGGGTGTGCGGCGACGCGATATTGCTGGTGCGTACCGGAAACCAGCGCTACGCCGCGTCCACCCTTGCGGTCTACTTCCTCGGGCTGTTGTTCTTCGAGAAGGCGGCAGTGATTCCGTTCGTCGCGTTCGCGGTTGCTGCGCTGCTGGCTCACGTGACCGGTGATCCGACTCCGCTGAAGACGGTGTGGCGCCGTGGCATTCGACTGTGGACGGTGGCCCTGGTACTGACGGTGGTCTGGGTCGGGGTGTACTTCGTCGTGGTCGATCAGCGACGCTGGACATTGGACCCGTCGATGACGCTGGACCTGTTGGTCCGATCGGTCACGCATGGAATCGTCCCGACCCTCGTCGGCGGCCCGTGGGACTGGGAACGCTGGGCGCCGTCGTCGCCGTGGGCGCTTCCGCAGTGGCCCGTGATGGTGCTCGGCTGGCTGGCACTGGCGGCGATCATCGCGGTGTCGCGGCTTCGCAAGGAGCGCATCGGCCCGATCTGGTGGGCCGCAGCGGGATACGTCGCTGCCTGCCAGGTGCCGATCTACCTGATGAGGTCGTCGCGGTTCACTGCGATCGAACTCGCACAGACGTTGCGCTACCTGCCCGACCTCGTCGTCGTGCTCGCACTGTTGGCCGCGGTCGCCTTCTGCGCGCCGAACCGGAGCACGTCGGGCTGGATGGACGCCTCGCGGCTCCGTACCGGCGTAATTATCTCGTGCGCAGCACTTTTCGTAGGAAGCAGCCTGTATTCGAGTGCCACGTTCCTGACCAGCTGGCGGGACAACCCGACGCGGTCCTACCTGGACAATGCGCGGGCCGGACTCGCCGCGGCGGCGGCCAGTTCGACCGCGCCGCTGCTCGACCAGGAAGTCGATCCTCATATCCTGCAACGCTTTTCGTGGCCGGACAATTTGGCGAGTCACATCTTCGCACTGGTGCAAGCCCGCCCCGAGTTCAGCACCAGCACCACCGACCTGCGCGTGCTCGACAAGACTGGCCACCTCGTCCCCGCGACGGCGACGTGGGTGCGGGCGATGATCCCCGGGCCCAAACCACAGTGCGGCTACCTCGTACAGCCCGATCTCCCCGTCCGAATCCCCTTGAGCGGACCGATGCTTCCGACGGAATGGACGGCCGAGCTCAACTACTTGGCCAACAGCGAGGGCTCGATCACGATGGCGCTGTCCGACGGCGACGAGACGAAGGTGCCCGTGCACCCGGGCCTCAACCGGGTATTCGTGCGACTGTCCGGCGCTGGGAATGCGATCAACGTCCGCGCCAACACCGCGGCGCTGTCGGTCTGCTTGGCCGCCGGACCCGTCGGATATGTGGCACCCCCGTAGCTGGACACAGGCGATAATCAGAAGTTGACGGTGACTGGTTCGGTATCCGAGGGGTGCACGGGTGGGCGTTCTTGACGGCTTCTTGTCGACGTGGTCGAACGCTAAGGCGACCTTCGGTGAGGGCGCCCCACGGGGTGGCGCACAGTTCGACGCCAGCGGACCCCTCAACCAGCTGAAATCCGATCTCGACTCGGCGGCGCCCGGCTCAAGGTGGACTGGTTCGGCCGCAACCGCATACGGAGCGGCCAACAGCGAGCACCAGCGTGTCATCGGCGAATTGGGCGGGTTGGACAAGCGCCTCGCCGCCCACGTCGACGAGTCAGCCCGCATCGTCACCGCGGGACGCAACGAGCTCGATGCAGTGCGCAAGTGGGTCGTCGACGCGGCGGGAAACATGCCCAACAATGCCGAAGGCCAGCGGATGCTGGTGCGACTCATGGCAATTGATGAGCAACGATGACGTCCCCGGGGATTGAGGCAAGTTCGCCGACCAGCAGAAGGGCGGCTTCGACCGCCTGCCGGACTCCGTCCAGAAGATTCTGGAAGAAGCGAACCCCAAGGCGTCGACGCCCTGCGGATAACGCTGTCCGCTCCGGGAGAACCCTCTCCGTTGCAACCACAGGTCGGCCCGTCCCCCGCACCGAGCGCCGATGTGTTCGGCGATTGGCGAATCCCCAATGTCGAGTTCCCGACCAAACCTTACTTCGCTCTCAATGGCCCACGTACGAAGCAGATGTAGCGAAATGCGTTGAGAAGGCGCCGGATTCGCTAGAACGGCGTGCCTTCCTCCTTAATGGTGAGCATCCGCGCAGCGACTTTCCCACGTCACCGTCAAATCCAGGGTGGCCGGAGAAGAAGGACTGAGCGGAAGCCGTCAGCCGCTCGTGCCAAGCTAGTAAGCGTGACTAACTTACGCGACGAAGGTCTGCAGGTCTTTCGAGAGTTGCTTCCTGGAGTACTTCCCGACGGCCCCAACGATCAGGTCGACTTCGGCTCCGACGGCTTCGCCCCCGAACTCATGGACATCGGCCTCGAGAACGTCTTCGGCAAGCTGTGGACGCGCGAAGGATTGAGCCGCCGCGACCGCAGCCTCGTCACGCTCGGGATTCTCATCGCACTGCGCGCAGATCAGGAACTGAAGTTCCACTTCAAGATTGCGCGTACCAACGGATTGACCGACGAGGAACTCGCGGAAGTCATCTACCACGCCAGTGGCTACGCCGGCTTTCCCGCTGCGGCGACGGCCAAGGGCGTGGCCGACGAGGCCTTCGCGGATGAGTGACGCGGGCGAATGTGAGCCGCCTCCGGGAATCGAACCCGGGACCTTCTCATTACGAGTGAGACGCTCTACCGACTGAGCTAAGGCGGCGGTGCCCGGCCGATGGGTCATCGTTTCAGGGCGCGACGAGTGTACGACAGCGGCCCTGCGGTCCCAAAGTTGATCAACGCAAGGCCTGGCCCACCGTCGCCACCATCGCGTCCACCGCGAACTTCGGCTTGACGTTGACGGCGAGCGCCTCGCGGCACTCCAGCACCGCCTCGATGCACCGCAACAGCCGGTCCGGCGGAGCGTGGGCGGCCATCGCCGCGATCTTGTCGGCCATGTCCGGGTGATTGGGCTGCACCGCGTACGCACCCGAGGACACCAGCAGCGCATCGCGAAAGTACGTCGCCAGATCGATGAGCGCCCGGTCCAGCGCGTCACGCGACGCTCGGGTGAGGCGTGACTTCTGGCGTCGCTCAAGTTCTTTCAGCGCGCCAGCGGAGCCCCGCAGGGCAGTGGCCGTGCCCTTGCCGCTACCACCAGCACCCAACGCCGTACGGAGCTCCTCGGTCTCGGCTTCGTTACGGTCCTCCGTCAGCGCCTTCGCCTCTGACTCCGCGGACGCCACCAACTCCTCGACGGCGGCGAAGGCCCGCGACGGCGTCGCCGCGTCGCGGGCGAGGCTCAGCGCGCGTTCCCGACGGCCACGCGCCTGCTCATCGGTGGCCAATCGGCGGGCCCGACCCACGTGTCCACCGCTGACCGACGCCGCCCAGAGCGCGTCGGCCTCTGGCAGTCCGTCGGTTTCGACGAGCACCTGGGCGATCGCTTCGAGCCTGGGAGTGACCAACGCCACGTGACGACACCGCGAGCGCAAGGTGATCGAGATGTCCTCGGGATCCACCGACGGGGCGCACAGCAGGAAGACCGTCGACGGCGGCGGCTCCTCAACGACCTTGAGCAGGGCGTTCGCCGCGCCTTCGGTCAATCGGTCGGCGTCCTCGACCAGCACGACCTGCCATCTGCCCGTGCCGGGCCGCCGCGAGGCCACCTGCACGATTCCGCGCATCTCGTCGACACCGATGGATAGGCCCTCGGGGATGATCCGGCGGACGTCGGCGTGCGTGCCCGCCATGGTCGTGGTGCACGCGCGGCACTCTCCACATCCCGGAATGCCGTCCGACGTGCACTGCAGCGCGGCCGCAAAGCACAGCGCCGCAATCGACCGACCCGAGCCGGGGGGCCCCGTGATCAGCCACGCATGTGTCATCGTCCCGGTCACGACCGTGCTGTGAGCCGAGTCACCGCCGGCAGCCGTCGCCGCGGCCACCAATTCCGCTTCGACAGCGTCCTGGCCCACGAGACGCGAGAAAACACCACTCATCGAGCGCAAGCCTAGTGCTCGGGCCGGACACGACGTGCACGCAGCAACGCTAAGCGTCCCCGCGGCCCGATACGGTGATGGCGTGACGACCAGGACGCTATCGATCGGGCGAATCTCCGCATTCGTCCGCTGGGTCGCGCGCACACCCTGGCCGGTGTTCTCGCTGGGCATGTTGCAGTCCGACATCATCGGCGCCCTGTTCGTGCTGGGCTTTCTCCGATTCGGGCTGCCTCCCGAGGACCGCATCCAGCTGCAGGACCTGCCTGCCGCCAACTTGGCGGTCTTCCTCGGTTACCTGTTCGTTTCGTTCACCGCGGGCGTGTGGCTCAGCCTGCGCCTGTTGATTCCGGTAATCCGCTGGCAGCGCACCGACACCCTGCTCGGCGGTGGTGACCCCGCGATGACCGAGTTGGCGCGGGTGCGGGCGCTGAGGATGCCGTACTACCGCTCGGTGATCAGCGTGTCGAACTGGTGCCTCGGCTCCATCGTCTTCATCGTGGCCAGCTGGCCCGTCGCCAGCCACTCCGCGCCCGTCGTCGCGGTGGCGACTGCGCTCGGTGCGACGGCCACGGCGATCATCGGGTACCTGCAGTCCGAGCGGGTGCTGCGGCCGGTCGCCGTCGCAGCGCTACGCGGCGGGGTGCCGGAGACGTTCCGCGCGCCCGGCGTGATCCAGCGTCAGGTGCTGGCGTGGGTGCTGTCCACCGGCGTGCCGATCCTGGCGATCGTGTTGGCGCTGGTCGCCAGCAAGTTCGAGATCCTGACCGCGCCCGCCGAGAAGCTCAACACGCCGATCCTGCTGCTCGCGGTCTTCGCGCTCGTCATCGGACTGGCCGGGACGGTGCTGGTCGCCATGTCGATCGCCGACCCGCTACGCCAATTGCGTTGGGCACTCGGCGAAGTGCAACGCGGCAACTACAACGCGCACATGCAGATCTACGATGCCAGTGAGCTGGGCCTGCTCCAAGCGGGCTTCAACGACATGGTGCGCGATCTGGCCGAGCGGCAACGGCTTCGCGACCTGTTCGGCCGTTACGTCGGTGAAGACGTGGCCCGCCGTGCGCTGGAGCGCGGCACGGAGCTAGGCGGCCAGGAACGCGAGGTCGCCGTGCTGTTCGTCGACCTCGTCGGCTCCACGCAGCTGGCGTCCACCAAGCCGGCGTCCGAGGTCGTCAGCCTGCTCAACGAGTTCTTCCGCGTCATCGTCGACACCGTCCACCGGCACGGTGGATTCGTCAACAAGTTCCAGGGCGACGCGGCGCTGGCCATCTTCGGAGCACCCATCGAACACCCCGACGCCTCGGGCGCCGCGCTCGCCGCCTCGCGTGAACTGCACGACGACCTCATAGAAGTTTTGGGGCAGACCGACTTCGGCATCGGGGTGTCGGCAGGCCGCGCGATCGCAGGCCACATCGGCGCCCTGGCCCGCTTCGAGTACACGGTCATCGGCGACCCCGTCAACGAGGCGGCCAGGCTCACCGAGTTGGCCAAGCTTGAAAGCGGCCACGTGCTGGCGTCGGCCATCGCCGTCAGCGGAGCGCTCGACGCCGAGGCACTGTGTTGGGACGTCGGCGAGATCGTCGAATTGCGCGGCCGCTCGGCACCCACCCAGCTCGCCCGGCCGGTGAATCTGGCTGTCCCGGAAGAGCTTCCGAGTCAGGTGCAGAGCAACTAGCTCCTAGCGTGTTCGGCGACTTGTGTGTCAGAGCTGCGAGTAGTCAGAACCGTCGGGCAGAATTCGACGAATTCACTTGGTGCCGGCGACCTCGCATGCCGTCGAGCTAGGCCTTCTTCGCAGCCTTCTTCGCGGGGGCCTTCTTGGCGGCCTTCTTCGCAGGCGACTTCTTCGCGGCCTTCTTCGCCGGGCCACGCGCCCGCCGGTCGGCGAGCAGTTCGGACGCCCTCCCGTCGGTGATCGACATGACGTCGTCGCCCTTGCGCAGGCTGGCGTTGGTCTCGCCGTCGGTGACGTACGGTCCGAACCGGCCGTCCTTGATCACCATCGGCTTCTCGGACACGGGGTCGTTGCCCAGTTCGCGCAGCGGCGGAGTGGCTGCGCCCTGGCGGCCGCGTCGCTTTGGCTCGGCGTAGATCTTCAGCGCCTCGTCGAGCGTGACGGTGAACATCTGCTCTTCGGTGGCCAATGAGCGAGAATCGGTGCCGCGCTTCAGATACGGCCCATAGCGGCCGTTCAGTGCGGTGATCTCCTCACCGTTGGCCGGATCGACGCCGACGACGCGCGGCAGCGACAGCAGCCTCAGCGCATCCTCGAGCGTGATGGTCTCCAGATCCATGGTGCGCAGCAATGAGCCGGTGCGCGGCTTGGGACCGGTCGGCTTCTTGCCCTTCTTGGCCGGCGCGCCGTCCTCGGGCTCCTCGGGCGGCGCGGGCAGCACCTCGGTGACATACGGCCCGTAGCGTCCGTCCTTGGCGACGACCTCGTGTCCGGAGACCGGGTCGACACCAAGCGAGCGACCCTCCTGCGGTGTGGCGAAAGCCTTTTCGGCAAGTTCGAGCGTCAGCTCGTCCGGCGTCAGGTCGTCGCTGAGGTTGGCCCGCTGCGGCGTCGGTTCCCCGTCGTCACCCAGAATCATCCGCTCGAGATACGGGCCATTGCGGCCGACGCGCACGTTGACCGCGCGTCCCTCCGAGTCGTCGAACAGCTTGATGGAGTTGACCAACCGAGCGTCGATCTCTTCGAGATTTCCGCCGACGAGCTTCTTGAGTCCACCGGCGCGAGCGATGGAGCCGTCGACGCCGTGTTCGCCACCGAAGTAGAAGTTGTTGAGCCAGTTGGTCCGTTGCTCGTTACCCGAGGCGATCTCGTCGAGTTCGTCCTCCATTGCGGCCGTGAAGTCGTAGTCGACCAACCGTCCGAAGTGCTGTTCGAGCAACCCGGTGACGGCGAACGCGACCCACGACGGCACCAGGGCACTGCCCTTCTTGTGCACGTAGCCGCGGTCCTGAATCGTCTTGATGATCGACGAATACGTCGATGGGCGACCGATTCCCAGGTCCTCGAGCGCCTTGATCAACGACGCCTCGGTGTAGCGGGCAGGCGGGCTGGTGGTGTGGCCGTCGGCCGTCAGGCCGGTCGCGTCGACGCGCTGGCCCTGAGTGAGATTGGGCAGTCTGCTCTCGGCGTCGTCGGCCTCGCCGCCGGCCTGCTCGTCGAGGCTCTCGACGTAGGCCTTCAGGAAGCCCGCGAACGTGATGGTGCGACCACTGGCGTTGAACACGACCTGCTCGCCGGACCTGGCAGTGCCCGAAATACGAAGGGAGAGCGTGGTTCCGCGGGCATCGGCCATCTGCGAGGCCACCGTCCGCTGCCAGATGAGTTCGTAGAGCCGGAACTCGTCGGAATCGAGCGCGCTGTGCAGCTGGCCAGGCGTCTGGAACACGTCACCCGCGGGTCGGATGGCCTCGTGCGACTCCTGGGCGTTCTTCACCTTGCGCGTGTACTGCCGCGGCGACGGATGCACGTACTCCTGGCCATAAAGCTGCCCGGCCTGGTTGCGCGCCGCGGTGATGGCCGACTCCGACAACGTCGTCGAGTCGGTACGCATGTAGGTGATGTAGCCGTTCTCGTAGAGCCGCTGCGCGATGCTCATGGTGCGCTCCGACGAGAAGCGCAGCTTGCGGCCGGCCTCCTGCTGCAGCGTCGACGTCATGAACGGCGGGTAGGGCTTGCGCGTGTACGGCTTCTGCTCCACCGACGACACCGTCAGCTGCGCGCCGCGCACGCCGCTGGCAAGCGCGGTCGCCGCAGCTTCGTCCAGCACCAGCACTTCGTCGGGCTTCTTGACCGCACCCACCGAGTCGAAGTCGCGTCCGCTCGCGACGCGGCGCCCGTCGACCAGGTTGAGCTTCGCCGTGAACTTCGGCGGCGAGGCTTCCGGGTCCGACACGCTGGCATCGAGTTCGGCGGTGACGTCCCAGTAGCCCGCGCTGCGGAACGCCATGCGCTCCCGTTCGCGCGAAACGATGATGCGGGTCGCGACGGACTGCACGCGGCCTGCCGACAGCTTCGGCGCGACCTTCTTCCACAGCACCGGACTGACCTCGTAGCCGTACAGCCGGTCGAGGATGCGTCGCGTCTCCTGGGCGTCGACCAGGTCGATGTCCAAGTCGCGTGGGCTCGCCGCTGCGGCGAGGATCGCGGGCTCGGTGATCTCGTGGAACACCATCCGCTTGACCGGAACGGTCGGCTTGAGCGTCTCGAGCAGATGCCAGGCGATGGCCTCGCCCTCGCGGTCACCGTCGGTAGCGAGATAGAGCTCGTCGACGTCCTTGAGCAGGGCCTTGAGCTCGCTGACCGTGGACTTCTTGTCGGGACTGATGATGTAGAGCGGCTCGAAGTCGTCGTCGACGTTGACGCCCAGCCGCGCCCATGGCTCCGACTTGTACTTGGCCGGCACGTCCGCCGCCGCTCTCGGCAGGTCGCGAATGTGCCCGCGGGACGACTCGACGATGTAGTTGGCGCCCAGGTATTGGGCGATTTTGCGCGCCTTCGTGGGCGACTCGACTATGACGAGTCGCCGCACACGACCGTTGCCGCTGCCATCGTGGTCAGCCAACTGTGTCTACGCTCCACTTCTTTGCCGCCACTTGACACCCGACGACGCGTCCGGGATCGGATTCGCCCAATGGCAAGGGACAATTTCGCATTCTGGGCGGGACTACGCAAACTGGATCGCCGCAAGGTCGACGTCAAGTGCGTGGCCATTGCAGGAACGCGTCGGTGTCACCCGGGGGTTCCCCTACGTTCTCTACCAGCCGCGATAGCCTTCTTCGACCACTGATTCGCAGGGCTGGGTGCGTGCCGCGCGTACCAATCAAGGTCGGGGCGATTCCCACCCGCATCATCGCCGATGCGAGGGCCGAGTGCGTGTCTGGCGCGTGAGGGTCGAGCCCGAGCAGATAGCGGTCGGCCTCTGGGGTGCCTGCGGCCAACGTCCACGCCCGCAACTCCCTGGGGCCAGGTAACCACTGCGGAGGCACCGTCTTGACCGCTCCGCGCGTCCACTGAGCCGCAATGTCGGTCAATCGGGCGTCCACCGCCGTCCGGACCAGTGGGGTGTTCTCGTCGGTACGTGCGAGCTCGGGCTGCAGGCCTGCCTCCGCGATCATCTCGGCGAGCGCCTCGGCGCGCCACAGCCGGTCGACGACGACCGACAACCGGGCGCCCTGGTCCTTGCCCGAGCCGACCAGCACCACCTGGCCGGATGCGGCCAGCATGCCGGTCAAGTCGGCCACCGCAGGCGGCACCGACTCAGCCGAGAAGAAGGACAGCTGACTCACGAAGGTGACACTAGGGCAGCGACCGACTTGGATGGAGCCGCCTTGCCGTCTCCCGAGGTCGATTTCGGTGTCGGCCGCCGCGGAACGCAAATCCGGCTCGTTTCCTCTACTACTTCGGAGAACTGCGCGACGGGTTGCGACCATCGTGTAGTCGACAATTCATTCAGGAGGCTGTCCGTGTCGCGTGGAGGGTCGGACTTCGGCCGCGAGCTACTCGCTTGCGCGGTCGACGGGACCGACGCCGAAGAGCACCCGTTGCGCCACGTCTCTGACCTCGCTCCGAGGCCAGCCAGTGCGCGGCCGTGGCCACGGTGGGCCGACCCGGACGTCGTGCGCGCGTTCGTCGAGCGCGGCATCGCCGAACCGTGGTCGCATCAGGTGGCAGCCGCCGACCTCGCCCATTCGGGCCGCCACGTCGTGCTCAGCACCGGCACCGCGTCCGGTAAGTCGCTGGCCTACCAGCTGCCAATCCTCTGCGCGATGACCGCCGATCCCCGGGCGCGCGCCCTGTACCTGGCGCCGACGAAGGCGCTCGGCCACGACCAGTTGCGCACGGCCCAAGCCCTGACCACCACGATCGAGCGACTCGCCGACGTGGCACCAAGTCCGTACGACGGGGACTGCAGCACCGAGGCCAGGCGCTTCGCGAGGGAGCGGTCGCGGTGGATCTTCTCCAACCCCGACATGATCCACCTGTCGCTGTTGCGAAACCACGCCCGCTGGGCGGTGTTCCTGCGCAATCTTCGAT
The DNA here is from genome assembly GCA_025966225.1 of Mycobacterium sp. GTDB lineage: Bacteria > Actinomycetota > Actinomycetes > Mycobacteriales > Mycobacteriaceae > Mycobacterium. Next base: position 58,536 of record JAOPVI010000048.1, read on the forward strand.
TCATCGTCGTTGACGAATGCCATTACTACCGTGGCATTTTCGGATCCAACGTGGCGCTGGTACTGCGCCGTCTGATGCGACTGTGTGCCCGTTACTCGGCAGGCGATGCTCCCGGGCCGACGGTGATCCTCGCCAGCGCGACGGCGTCCTCACCCGCGGCCACCGCCTCCGAACTGCTCGGGCAAGCCGTCACCGAGGTCACCGAGGACGGCTCCCCGCAGGGCGGCCGCACGGTGGCACTCTGGGAGCCCGCACTGCGCACCGATCTGCTCGGCGAGAACGGCGCGCCGGTCCGCCGTTCGGCAGGAGCCGAAGCCGCCCGGGTGATGGCCGACCTGATGGTCGAGGGTGCCCGGACGCTGACCTTCGTCCGATCGCGACGCGGCGCGGAGCTCACCGCCCTCGGCGCACGGGCCCGCCTCGAGGACGTCGGACCGGAGCTCGTCGACCTGGTGGCGTCGTATCGGGCCGGATACCTGGCCGAAGACCGCCGAGAACTGGAAAGCGCGCTGGCCGAAGGACGGCTTCGGGGACTTGCCACGACCAACGCACTCGAACTGGGCGTGGACATCGCTGGCCTCGATGCGGTGGTGCTGGCCGGCTTCCCAGGAACGGTCGCCTCGTTCTGGCAACAGGCGGGCCGGGCCGGGCGGAGGGGCCAGAGCGCGCTGATCGTCATGATCGCGCGCGACGATCCGCTGGACACCTACCTGGTCAACCATCCGGCCGCACTGCTCGGCAAGCCGCTCGAACGGGTCGTCATCGATCCGAGCAACCCGTACGTCCTTGGTCCGCAATTACTTTGCGCAGCTGCCGAACTCCCGCTCACCGACGCAGAGGTGCGGACGTGGAACGCCGAGTCCGTCGCCGAGTCGCTCGTCGACGACGGGCTGCTGCGGCGCAGACCCACCGGCTACTTCCCCACTCCTGGCGTCGATCCGCATCCCGCGGTGGACATCCGCGGGTCCGGCGGCGGCCAGATCGCGATAGTCGAAGCGGAGACGGGCCGACTGTTGGGTAGCACCGGCGCGGGCCAGGCGCCTTCCTCGATACACCCGGGCGCGGTCTACCTGCACCGCGGCGAGAGTTACGTGGTCGACTCACTCGACTTCGAAGGCGGCCTCGCGTTCGTTCATGCCGAAGATCCCGGCTACGCGACGTCGGCCAGGGAACTCACGGACGTCTCGGTATCGGGCCCCGGCGAGCGGCACACCGTGGGGCACGTGACGACGGGGCTGGTGCCGGTATCGGTGAGCCACACCGTGATTGGCTACCTGCGGCGACGACTCAACGGGGAAGTCATCGACTTCGTCGAACTCGACATGCCGACCCAGACCCTGGAGACGGTAGCCGTGATGTGCACGATCACCCCGGAAGCACTGCAGGACAACGGTATCGATCCGCTCCGCTTCCCAGGAGCACTGCACGCCGCCGAGCACGCGGCCATCGGATTACTGCCCCTGGTCGCCAGCTGCGACCGCGGCGACATCGGCGGGGTGTCGATGGCCGTCGGCCCCGATGGCCTGCCGACCATATTCGTCTACGACGGCCATCCGGGAGGTGCGGGATTCGCGGAGCGAGGCTTCCGGGAGCTCGCCGTGTGGTGGGACGCGACCGCGGCGGCGATCGAAGCGTGCGAGTGCCAACACGGTTGCCCGTCGTGCGTCCAGTCGCCGAAGTGCGGCAATGGCAACGAACCCTTGGACAAGGCGGGCGCAATCCGCGTGCTGCGTCTGGTGCTCGGCGAGCTGGAACTGTGAGCTGAGCTCGAGAAGCGCGGGACTTGAATCCGTCCGCGACAGCGACCGACCCCTCGACAGTCGCCTCCACGAATTGGCGCGGGCTACCACCCACCGGCACGCCGAGCACTCAGACAATTGCGAAGAACGGTCGGACAACGCGATCCGTTCCTAGTCCCGAAAGCTCGGGCTCACCGGAAAAATACCGTGTCGCCGCTGCTAGACGCAACTTTGCGATGCCCGCCGTTCGGACCAACTGTTTGGCTGAACCCGCAGCTAGCAGCGCATTCCTACGGAATTCGTCGGCCCTGGCGCTACTGGAAGGCAATCACCTGAACGGTAGGATGGCGCCATGACCCACGACTGGCTCCTCGTGGAGACGCTCGGCACCGAGCCAGCCGTAGTAGCCCAGGGCAATTCCACCAAGAATCTGGTTCCAATCAGCGCCTTTCTTCGGCGCAACCCCAACCTGATGGCGATCCAGACAGCCATCGGAGAGACGGTCCGGGCCGGTCACGCGCTCAGCAGCATCACGCCGAAACACGACCGCGTGATTCGCACCGAGGTCGTCCAGATGATCGACGGCCGGGTTCACGGCGTCCACGTCTGGATCGGCCCGCCCGACGAAGAACCGCCGGATCGGCTCATCCCCGGTCCGCTCAAGTGGGATCTGACCAATGGGATCGCCACCGATACGCGCGAGTCGTTGTCGAACAGCGGTCGCGATCCGTCCACCGAGGCCACCCATGGTCGGGCGTTCGCCGAGGACCTGCCGACCCGCGATCTGAACGCCAGTGAGGCGCACGTCCTTTCGGTCGCCATCAAGCCCGAACCCGGCCGCTCCTTCTGTAGTACGTGGGACATCACCGACCACGTGGGCACGCCCATCACGGTGGGATTCGTCGCGCGGGTGATGCTCGAGAGTGACGACGGCGGTCCCGAGATCTTGATGTGCCGGGCAATGAATTGGCGTAGCGAGCGGGATGAATCTGGCGTCCCACCAATTGATCTCGCGCGAAGGTTCTTGAATGGGCCGGCCCAGCCCGGCGTGCACCGCGCCCTGGTCGACCTGCGGACCTGGACCCTGCTCAAGTGGCTCGACGACCCGTGCCCGTTCTACGACTGGCGGGCCAGGGAAGAGGACGAATCCGTCGTACACCCGGACGACGCAGCCGCAATGGCGTCCATGACGACGGAATTCGATGGAGGCGCGGCGTCCCGGGTACTGCGGTTGAGGGCCAACGGCGGCGGATGGACGCCCATCCACGTCACCGCGCACCGCGTCGAACTCGAAGAGGGAATCTTCGCGGGCATGCTGTCGCTGCGGTTACCGACGCAGGACGAACTGAACAGCCCCGCCGACGCCGCGCCGGCCAAGCCACGCAAGGTCCGCGCACGCAAGGCGAAGGACGAGGCCGCGCAAGCCTAGCGCGGTGTGTCGGTAGGGCCCGCGCGAGCCTGCGCACGGGCTGAGCCAACCCCCCATCTACCAAGCTCCACGCGGACGTCCACGCCGACGACGACGTCGAGCTGCTCCACGCGGCAGGTCGTGATCGTGGACCGCATCGCGCCCGCCACTGACGAGGCCGCCGCGCACGCCGCAGCACTCCCCGATGCGAGTCGACCGGCTGCGGCCAGCGCGGCCAGATCTGCGGCCGCCTGCGCTCGGTGACGGGCGACCACTGCCGTGCCGAACACCATGACGTCCAATGCAATCGACATCAGAAGTGCCAACATCGCGACCGCCACCACGGTGGCCGAGCCGCGCTCAGCCGCCCGGTTCGCGGGCGGCCACCGCCTCTGCCGCGATGCGCACGCGCAGCCACAGCGCCGGGCTCGCGCTGACACGTGCGACCACGTAGTCGCCGTCGCGCCGAAGTTCCAGTAGTGCGCCCGCGGGCCCGATCCTGTGGGCCGCGTCCACCGCGGCGCCCTCGTCACCCCTGGCGGCCAATCGCGCTGCCTCCCTCGCAGAATCGACGCAACGCAGCTGGACAGCCATCGCCGACGCACCGGCCAATCCTGCGACCAGCACCACCGCCAGCGACGCGATCGCGAACGCCGCCTCGACCGTGGCGCCACCGGCAGTTCCGCTCAGACATTGGTGTTGAGCGCCCTGGTGATGATGTTCGTCAGCGCCGTCACGATGGAGTCCCCGGTGACCACGCTGTACAAGATCGCACCGAAGGCGGCCGCGGCGATGGTGCCGATCGCGTACTCGACCGTAGACATTCCGGATTCGTCCACCCACAACAGTTCCAGCCGTCCGCGCAATCGGCGAAATGTGTTTCCCATCATCGTCGTTCCTCCCCATGTTGCCTCCTGTGACCCGCGGACCGTCCGTGGGTCGACTGCCAAGCGCTCACAACACGCCCATGTCCAATACGTCACGCGCCAGTCCCATCACGACCGGGACGACGCCAAGGCATAGGAACGCGGGCAGGTAACACAATCCGAGCGGGCCCGCGACGAGCACCGACGCCCGTTCTCCGGCCGCGCTGGCCGCATCGCCCGCGTCCTGGCGGGATTGGTCGGCAAGGTCGGCGACGCCCTGGGCGAGGGCCGCTCCCGAAGCAGCCGAGCGGCGGGCCAACCGGGTCAGCGCCTCGACGTGCCGATCGGACGAGGTGCCGACACTGGACCATGCCGTCGCCGCGTCGGCGCCAAGGGCAAGCAGTTCCGCCGCGCGCGCGAGCACTGCCGCGAGCGGCTGAGGCGCCGAGGGGGCCGTCGCGGCTGCGGCACTCGCCACCGCCATGCCCGACGACAGGCAGGCCGCAAACACGTCGAGTGTCGACGCCACCGCGAGCGGGTCGACGGGTCCCGCAGAGTCGCGCATGGTTGCGGCTACCGACGGGTCTAGGCCCGCGCGGGCAAGCCGCCGCGGAGCTCCTGCGCTCAACAGGGCGGCAGCGAGAAATAGTGCGGCCCAGGTCATGTCGATGCCCCATTGGTAATGCGATCCGACCACAGCAGCCCCGCACATGCGAGCGAGGATCCGACCACGAGCAACCCGCCGCCCAGGCCGCCGGACAACAGAAATCGCACCGGATCCGCCCCGATCAGCTGACCGAGCGCCATCCCGAGCACGGGGAGCCCAGCGAGCACCATCGCGGTGGCGCGGGCCCCGGCCATGCCTGCGGCGACTCGCGATTCGAACCGCTGACGCTCGACGACGTCCTGGTGCGCCGTACGCATCAGCGTCGCGATCGCCAACCCGTGGCGATTGGCCAACTCCCAACACGCCGACAGCCGGGACCAGTACGTCGGCACGGCCGATCGAGCCGCCGCGGCGTCGAGTCCGACCGCCACGTCGACGCCCAGCCGTGCCCTGGCGGCGACGACACGCAGTGCGGACGCCACGTCATCGGATACCTCCGCGGCCGCCGTCTCGAAGGCCACCACGGGATGAGCGCCTGCACGCAGTTCCCCCGCGAGTACGTCGAGGGCAGCCTGCAGCGCCGCCGATTCCGACGCGCGACGGGCCCGCCGCCCCGCCCCGTGCCTGCGCCACGCGACCGTGCCCGAAACCACCGTCAACGCGACGGCGGCGCTCGGGGGTACGACGCAGGCGACGGCGAGCGCGCCCACCACGAGCCCGAGCGCCAGCCCCGACCTTCGCAGGCCAGGGGGTAGCGGCCGAGTGGTGGCGGGCCCTCGCCTGCGCACGGGTGCGACGACGACCGCGACGGCAAGCGCCAAGAGTGCGAAGGTCACGGGCACCGCCGTTCGGCGAGCATAACCCTCAAATCATCCATGCCACCGTCGATTCCACGTTCGGCGTGCCACGCGGTACGTGCGCCCACTAGTCCATCGGGACCACGCCGCAGGACCGCGATCTCGCCGAGCCTGCGACGTCCATCGCGATCCCGACCGACGTGCAGCACGACGTGTACGGCTGCCGACAACTGGCTGTGCAGCGCGGCCCTATCAAGGCCACCGAGCGCGGCCAACGCCTCGAGCCGGGCAGGAACCTCGGCGGGCTTGTTCGCGTGAACCGTGCCCGCTCCCCCCTCGTGGCCCGTGTTGAACGCAGCGAGCAGGTCGACGACCTCGCCGCCACGCACCTCACCGACCACGATCCGGTCGGGCCGCATGCGCAGGGCTTGCCGCACCAGGTCGCGTACGGTGACCGCTCCGACTCCCTCGACGTTCGCGCCGCGCGCGACCAGCTTGACCAGGTGAGGATGGCGCGGTGCGAGCTCAGCCGCGTCCTCGACGCACACGATGCGCTCGTCGGCGGCGACGGCACCGAGGGCCGCGGACAGCAACGTCGTCTTGCCAGCCCCTGTTCCGCCCGAGATGAGGAAAGCCACTCGGGCTCCGATGATCTCGCGCACCACGCCGGCGATCTCGTTGGGGATCGTGCCGCAGCCGACGAGCGCATCGAAGTCCTGGCTGGCGGGCCGCAACACCCGCAACGACAGACACGTGCCGCCTGTCGCGATCGGCGACAGGATCGCGTGCAGCCGTACCGCGAACTCACCGCCCCCGAGGCCTGTCAGCTGGCCGTCTACCCAGGGCTGTGCTTCGTCGAGTCGACGCCCCGCCGACAGAGCCAACCGCTGAGCCAGCCGTCGCACCGCGGCGTCGTCTGCGAATTCGATTGGAACACGCCTCAATCCGAAGCCATCGTCGACCCAGACCGAATCGGGTGCGGTCACGAGCACGTCGGTGGTGCCCTCGGCACGAAGTAGCGGCTCCAGGATTCCCGCTCCGGACAGTTCGGTTTGCAGGACACGAAGGTTGTCGAGCACCTCGGTATCGCCAAGCACACCGCCGGATTCGGCCCGGATCGCGGCAGCTACGACGTTGGGCCGCAACGGCATCGACTCCGAGGCCAACCGTTCCCGGACGCGTTCGATCAACGAGGCACTCACGCGGCGCTCCGCTCTCCAGGCAGCTGATGCAGAACGGCGAGCACGCGGCGTGCGGCCCTGGCGAGTGGCGAACGCCGACGCGGCCTCAGCCCGTCGCGCTCGAGTGCACTCGCCACACCCGGTTGAGCGCGCATCGAGGCGAGGTGCGGCAACCCGACCGCGCGAGCGACCTCGGCTGCCGTCAGTCCACCGGGCGCCGGACCACGCACGACCAGGCCGACGTTGGCATTCACCCCGACGAGCCACTGACCGACGGCCGTGGCTGCGGCACAGGACCGCACGTCGGCCGGGGTGACGACGGCGACGAGATCAGCGGACGCGAGCGCGGTCTCCACGGCAGGAGTCGCGCGCCGAGGCAGGTCGCAGATGACCGTCGCGCCCCCACGAGAACCCGCGTCGACCACCGCATCGAGGGCGGCTGCATCGACGTGGCCACCTGCTCGACCCGCCGACAACACGGCGATTCCGCGATGTTCGGGCAGCGCCGCCTGCAGCGCGGGCCATCCGATGCGTCCCCCTTGAAGGGCGAGGTCTGACCAGCGCAAACCCGATTCGCCTTCGGTGCCCACGACCAGCTCGAGGCCTCCACCCCATGGATCGAGGTCGACCAGCAGAGGATGGGTGGCAGCGTGCGCGAGCGCCGTGGCGAACACGGACGCGCCTGCCCCGCCACGCGCCCCGATGACTGCGAGCACGGCGCCGCGGCGCTGCGCTTCGCGACCCGACTCAGCTGCGTCGGACAGTGCCGAGACGAGCTCGGCTTCTTCCCCGGGCATGACCAGAATGCGTTGCGCGCCGACGGCGATCACAAGGGGCCAGTCGGTTGCCCGCGGCTCAGCCCGACTGACGACGAAGATCCGCCCGCGCCGCGGCAGGGCGGCCTTCGCGCAGCGCGCGGCACCTTCGAAGTCGAGTAGCACGGCCGACGCCGCTGCCCACACCTTTGGGCTGGACGGCTCCGTCACGTGGACGACTCGCGCACCGATCGCTGCAACGACGCGGTCTACCTCGGCGCGCAGTGCCTCGTCGGCGACCAGCGCCAAAATGCCTTTGTTCGTGCTCACGACTCCACAATGCGGAGGTCGACTGACGTCACGCTACGGCCGCACGCACATTTGTGGATGAACTCGCCTCTGTGCACAGACGGCCACCACGGATTCGCGGATATTTCACTCCGCAACTTTCAGGCCTGGGCGTGCCCGGGTCGTCCGACGAATTATTCGGAAACTTGCCCGGAAAAAGGGACGACCCCCGCCAGGGGGGGAGGAGGCGGAGGTCGTCGTGTATCAGCCCCGGGGGGTCGGGCTGATCCACACCCGGCATAAGCCGAGTGATGTCCACTATACACGCGGCAATGCCGCGCAGCGCAAGCCCTGATTTTCCGTGAAAGCAGGCGATGACCTGGAAAATTGCAGACACGGCCACGTGTCGTTGACTGCCACTTCAGCCGGTCTCCCGCCGCGCGCCGAGGGACCGCCGCCTATGCTGTGCAGCGTGACCGCTTCCGAATCGGCGCCGGACGGTTCGCTCGCGCCGCGGCCCGTGGCAGGAACAGGTCAGCCGGTACACACCGCGGCATTCTTCGATCTCGACAAGACGGTCATCGCGAAGTCCAGCACCCTCGCTTTCAGCAAACCCTTCTTCGAGCAAGGGCTAATCGGTAGACAGACGGTGCTGAAGTCCGCGTACGCACAATTCCTGTTCCTGATGTCGGGTGCCGACCACGATCAGATGGACCGAATGCGGACCTACATCACCAACATGTGCACGGGATGGAACGTCGAACAGGTCAAGTCCATCGTCGGTGAGACGTTGCACGACATCGTCGATCCGCTGGTGTTCGCAGAAGCCGCCAATCTCATTGCCGACCACAAGTTGTGCGGACGTGACGTGGTCGTCGTCTCGGCCTCGGGCGAGGAGATCGTGGCACCCATCGCGCGGGCGCTTGGGGCGACTCACGCGATGGCCACCCGCATGGTCGTCGAGGACGGCAAGTACACCGGGGAAGTCGCCTTCTACTGCTATGGCGAAGGCAAGGTCGAAGCTATCCGCGAGTTGGCCGCCCGCGAAGACTATGCACTCGAGTACTGCTACGCGTATTCGGACTCGATCACCGACCTGCCGATGCTCGAGGCGGTCGGACACCCGACCGTCGTGAATCCCGACCGTGCTTTGCGCAAGGAGTCGGTCGCGAGGGGCTGGCCCGTGCTCGAGTTCTCCAGGCCGATCCCGTTGCGCGACCGGATTCCAGCACCTTCCGGGGCCGCGGTCGCCACGTCGGTGGCTGTCGGCGTCAGCGCGCTGGCCGCAGGCGCGCTGGCCTACTCACTGCTTCGGCGCTTCAACTTCTGACCCGCCGCTGAACCGATAGCTGACGGCCGATCGGTCACGATAGGGAGTCGGCGGCGATTGCCCCTTGATGTGACCGCCGTCACGGAGTACAAAGGAGTCACGGACGCTCGGTGAGGCTAAGTTCGAGTCGGAAGAGAAGATTCGCTCTCCCAAGTCGAGCGACCTAGCACGGATCGCGGTACCCACGCGGAGCACATGCCGCGTTATGGCTAGAGTGTTGCGGGCCTGCGTAATTGCGAAGAGCGGTCAACCACGACGATCCCTTGGGTGGGATTGCAGTTGAAGCGCAGCGGAAGGACGCCGAGGCCACCCACGTAACCCACCGAGCACGCTTGGTAGCCACGAATCCGTGCTAGCGGGCGGCGAGCCGAATTCAATTCGGAGCGCCGCCTGCTTCACTTTGCTGGGAGCTACTTCGACGACGACTCGGCTATCGCGAGCGCCTCCCTGGCCCCGTCCTCCAACGCCAGACAGCTGGTGATCAGCCACACCGCGAGCCCGTCCGGGGTCCCCGACGCAAACCCGCGCGCCGCGGCGCGATAGTCGCCCGACTCACGCATCCAATAGACCTCGGGAACGCCGAGGCCGTGAGGATCCAGCCCGTTGGTGATGCTGATCAGCCGAGCGACGGCCCGCGCCACCACCCCATCCGCGACTCCGAACGGGGCCAGGGTCAGCAGTTCACCGTGTGCCACGGCCGCAAGGACGGGCGCAGGCACCCGGGTTCCACTTGTCACGATGTCGCCGAGAAGCTCGAGCCGACGCCCCACCCCCGGGTCCGATCGGGGCCGGCCAAGGGCATCCGAGTCGGTCAGGTCTGCCGCGGCCAGGGCATGGAGTCGCGCGATGGCCTGCAGCGGGGCATGTTGCCAGACGCCAACCAGCGCGGTGGCACCGCCTTCCAGCGCTTCGGCGACGCGCAACGCGCCTGCAAGGACCGCGCCGGGTTGGCCATCGGCTGACATCGAGAGCGAGCCGCCGTCCAACACCGATGACGCCCGCGCGGCCCGCACCGCGGCCTCGGCTGCGGTCTCGGGCCAACCACGGAGATTGACCCGGTGCCGGTGGGCCCTGGCGACGGCCGCACGCGCCGCCTCACTCGCTTCGGCGACCCCGGGTAAGTCCACCAAGGGGGCGAGTGGGTCGGCTTGGCCTTTGGAGATCATCGACGCCCAACGCTATCCCAGGCTCGCGTCGACGCTCCCGTGACTAGGCTCACAGCCATGTCCGAGATGCCTTCCGAGACACCGTCCACCTATCCACCTTCGGCCGACTTTGCGGCAGCCGCCAACGCCAAGGCCGACCTCTACCGCGACGCCGAGGACGACCGATTGGCGTTCTGGGCCGAGCAGGCCCGCCGGTTGTCGTGGGAGACGCCGTTCACCGAAGTGCTGGACTGGTCGCAAGCTCCGGTGGCGAAGTGGTTTGGCGGCGGGAAGCTCAACGTGGCCTACAACTGCGTGGACCGCCACGTCGAGGCCGGGCACGGTGATCGGGTGGCCATCCATTGGGAGGGTGAGCCGGTCGGGGACGCGCGCACCCTGACCTACGCGGAACTCAAGGACGAGGTCTGCAAGGCGGCCAACGCGTTGACCGAGCTTGGTCTGGTCGCAGGCGACCGGGTGGCGATCTACATGCCGATGGTGCCCGAGGCCATCGTGGCCATGCTGGCGTGCGCGCGGCTTGGCGTCATGCACTCGGTGGTGTTCGCCGGGTTCTCCGCGACGGCGCTGCGGGCCCGCATCAACGACGCCGACGCGAAACTCGTCATCACCACCGACGGGCAGTACCGCCGCGGCAAGGCCGTCTCGCTCAAGCACGCCGTCGACGAGGCCGTCGACGGGGAAGCCTCCGTCGAGCACGTGTTGGTGGTCGCGCGCACTGGCATCGACGTGCCCTTCACCGAGGGTCGCGATCTGTGGTGGCACGACGTGGTGGACGCGGCCTCCGATCAGCACACCCCCGACGCCTTCGACAGCGAGCATCCACTGTTCCTGCTCTACACCTCGGGCACCACCGGCAAGCCCAAGGGCATCATGCACACGACCGGCGGCTATCTCACGCAGTCGTCCTACACGCACCACAACGTCTTCGACGTCAAACCCGAAACCGACGTCTATTGGTGCACCGCCGACATCGGCTGGGTCACCGGGCACACCTACATCGTCTACGGACCCTTGTCGAACGGCGTCACCCAGGTCGTCTACGAGGGCACGCCGGCCTCGCCCGACGAGCACCGCCACTTCCAGGTCATCGAGAAGTACGGCGTCACCGTCTATTACACGGCGCCGACGCTGATCCGTACGTTCATGAAGTTCGGCCGTCAGATCCCCGACAGCCACGACCTGTCCAGCCTTCGGCTGCTCGGCTCGGTCGGTGAGCCCATCAACCCCGAGGCGTGGCGCTGGTACCGGGATGCGTTCGGCGCCAACCAGACTCCGGTCGTCGACACCTGGTGGCAGACCGAAACCGGGGCCATCATGATCTCCCCGCTGCCCGGGGTGACCGCCGCCAAGCCCGGCTCGGCGATGACCCCGCTACCGGGTGTCTCGGCCAAGATCGTCGACGACGACGGCAACCAACTCGCCCCCGGTACCGACCACGGTGAACAGCCCAGCGGCTACCTGGTGCTCGACCAACCCTGGCCGTCGATGCTGCGCGGCATCTGGGGCGACCCGGAGCGTTTCCAGGAGACCTACTGGTCGCGCTTCGCCGAGCAGGGCTGGTACTTCGCCGGCGACGGTGCCCGCTACGACGCCGACGGCAACATCTGGGTGATGGGCCGCATCGACGACGTCATGAACGTCTCCGGGCACCGAATCTCCACCGCCGAAGTCGAATCCGCCCTCGTCGGGCACTCCGGGGTCGCCGAAGCCGCCGTCGTCGGGGCGACCGATGACACCACCGGACAGGCCATCTGCGCGTTCGTCATCCTCACCGCCGACGCCGCGAACACCCCGAACGACCACATGGTCGCCGAGTTGCGCAAGCAGGTCGCCACCGAGATCTCCCCCATCGCCCGACCGCGCGAAATCCACGTCGTGCCCGAGCTTCCCAAGACCCGCAGCGGCAAGATCATGCGCCGGCTACTGCGCGACGTCGCCGAAGGCCGCGAACTCGGCGACACGTCAACCCTGCTCGACCCGAAGGTCTTCGAAGCCATCAGCGCCAGCAAATAGCCCCCAACCTTCGCGAGCGTGCGCAGAACGCTGCCGTTCTTCGGCGTGTCGTGAGACAGACACGCCCGCTCGCGAAGGGGGTGAAGCTATCCGCCGATCGGCACGAAGCCCGCACCCGGCCGGTTCTTGGCGTTGATGTCGGCAAGGATCGAGTTCATCGACATGGTGACGGCAGGGGTATGCAGCGGAATGTACTGCGTCACGCACGTCGGAAGATCTTCGCTGAACGCGCCGTGGATCATGCCGACCAGGTGATTGTCGACGGTGACGGGGGCTCCGGAGTCCCCCGGCTGCCCACAGACCTGATTGAGAATCGTGCCCGGTTTGTCGCCAGGGCCCCAGGTGACGCCACACGACTGGCCGGTGGTTCGCCCGAGCTTGCATGCGACCTCGCCGAAGACCGGATCGGGCGCAAGCCCGTCGATCAGGAAGCCGCCGACGTTGTCGACCGGCTGTACCTTCTGCGGGTCGAACTCGATGACCGCGTAGTCGAGGCCCTCGTTGCCAGCCACCATGGTGCCGAGCACACCGCGGTCCGCGGCGGCCTCGGAGCCGACCTGAGCTCCCGGCCCCCCACAGTGCGCCGACGTGAAGCCGATCAGCTTGCCGCGATTGTCGTGGCCGATGGCAGTGAGCGTGCAGAACGTGTCCCCGTCGATGACGATGCCCGAGCCTCCGCCGAGCGGCACCAGGTCATCGGCGCGCGCGGCAGGCAGGAGCGGCGTGGTCAGGGCCAAGACCACCATCGCGAGGACCGCCGACACCGCGAGTTGCCAGCGGTATATCAACGGCATCTCCACTCGTCAGCCCCGACTGTTCGTCAAGCGCGGCCAGTCTATCGTCGACCGGAATCGAACTGCCCGCTGCGACATGGCAACATGAACCACATTGAGCTCTGGATTGATCCGACGCTGGGGAGGACGTAAGCCGTGAGCAGTGGTGACCGCAAGAACGGCGTGCCGACGACTGTGACGTCGATTCCGTTGATCGACCCGCATGCACCCAAGCCCGACGCATCCCTCGGTGACCTGGTCAAGGATGCGACGGCGCAGATGTCGACGCTGGTCAGGGCCGAGGTCGAACTCGCGAAGTCCGAGATCACCCGTGACGTCAAGAAGGGGCTGACGGGCAGCGTCTTCTTCATCCTGGCGCTCGTGGTGCTGTTCTACTCGACGTTCTTCTTCTTCTTCTTCGTGGCCGAACTGCTCGACACGTGGATCTGGCGCTGGCTGGCGTTCCTGATCGTGTTCGCGCTGATGGTCTTGACCACCGCAGTGCTCGCCCTGTTCGGTTATCTGAAGGTCCGGCGCATCAGAGGGCCACAGCAGACCATCGAGTCCGTCAAGGAAGCCCGCGTCGCGCTGATTCCCGGTGGGGACAAGCAGGCAGGCACCAAGACTGGAACGGATCTGGAGTCGACCACAGATCCATCAGGCTGGTAGTGCCACCGCCTGATCCGTCGGTCACCCGGATCGACGGGCCGTGGCGTCATCTCGAGGTGCACGCCAACGGGATTCGCTTTCACGTCGTAGAGGCCAAGCCCGCCGAGCAGAGCGCACCGCCTGCCGGGGAGCGTCCGCTCGTCATCCTGCTCCACGGATTCGGATCGTTCTGGTGGTCGTGGCGCCACCAGCTGAGGGCCCTGACGGGCGCGCGGGTGGTCGCAGTTGACCTACGCGGCTATGGCGGCAGCGACAAACCGCCCCGCGGCTACGACGGGTGGACGCTGGCCGGTGACACCGCCGGGTTGGTGCGTGCGCTCGGACACGAGAAGGCGACTTTGATCGGGCACGCCGACGGCGGGCTGGTCTGCTGGGCGACGTCGGTGCTTCATCCGCGGGTGGTGCGGGCGATCGCGTTGGTCAGCTCACCGCATCCGGTGGCGCTGCGTGCCTCGGCGCTGACTCGACGGGACCAGGGCCGGGCGCTGCTGCCGTGGATATTGCGCTACCAGCTGCCGTGGTGGCCGGAACACGTACTGACCCGGGACAACGCCCAGGAGCTCGAGTTGCTGGTGCGGAGTAGATCCAGTGGCAAATGGCTTGCCTCCGAAGACTTCTCAGAGACCATCGGCCACATGCGGCGAGCCATCCAGATTCCGTCTGCGGCGCATTCGGCGTTGGAGTACCAGCGCTGGGCGGCCCGCAGCCAGTTACGCGGTGAAGGTCGTCGCTTCGTGAAGTCGATGAAGCGCCCGCTCGCCGTGCCGATGCTGCACCTCCGCGGCGACGCCGACCCCTACGTACTCGCAGATCCGGTCGATCGCACGCAGCGCTATGCACCGCACGGCAGATACGTATCAATTGCCGGCACGGGGCATTTCGCTCACGAGGAAGCCCCAGACGTGGTCAACGAACACCTGCTGCGATTCCTGGCCCAGGTATCCGGCGCCTGACCCTCAGGGCATGCAGGTTCCGGTGGGGACCTTCGCGGTGTTGCCCACCTTCGCCATCTGTTTGGCGACCTCGTTGGCCGTGAGCACGAACCCGGTGTCCGCGTCGTCGACCGCGGCGCCGAACACCACTCCGAGCACCCGACCGTCCCTATCGATCAACGGTCCGCCCGAATTACCTTGCCGGACAGTGCCTCTGATGGTATACACCTCACGGACCACCGTGGTGGTGTGATAAATGTCAGGCCCACTGAGCTGGATGATCTCCCGAATCCGAGCAGGCGTCGCGGTGAAGTCCCCGCCGCCGGGATAACCCAACACGACCGCGTCGGTCCCCGTCTGGGCCTCTCGGCTGTCGAAGCCCAGCGGCGCCGACGGCAGATCCGGCACGTCGAGAATGGAGATGTCAGCATCGGGGTCGTAGGACACGACGCTCGCGTTGTAGGTCTGGCCCTCGGCTTCCACGGTGACGGTCTCCGAGCCAGCGACGACGTGCGCGTTGGACATCACCCGGTTGGGCGAGACGACGAAGCCGCTGCCCTCGAGAATCCGCTGGCAACTCGGTGCCACACCGCGGATCTTGAGCACGCTGGGTCGTGTCGCGGCGACCACGGGATCCGACGCCAAACCAGGGTCGGGCACCTCGACGTTGACGATGGGGGTGCGACCGAACGTCGGGAACACGTCGGGCAGTCCGGTGGTGTCGACGAACTTGCTGAGGCTGGCCCGCAGTTCCCTGGTCACCCATTCGGGCGCGACCTTGTCGACGCCGGTGAGAATCCGCGAACCACGCACGGCCGCAGCGAGATTCGGTTGATCTGAGGACGTGAACGGGATGGCCAACACCCACGCGGCCAGCAGGATCGTGACGACCTGCAGCGCCACTCCGCCCAGCGAATCGATGGTGCGCAGACCCGAATTGCGGATGGCGGCCCGCGCGGCCCGGCCGAGCACCACGCCTGCGATCTCGCCGATCACGACCAGGCCGAGCACCAGGAACAGCGCGACGAACAACCTGGTGCGGTTGCCCTCGATATGGGTGACCACGTGCGGGGCGAGCAGGACGCCCGCCACCGCGCCGAGCACCACTCCGATGAACGACAACAGCGAGCCGAGCACCCCGGAGCGCCAGCCAGAGATGGCGGCGACGAACGCGACGGCCAGGATCGCGAGATCGAGCCACTGTGACGCAGTCATTGTTGGCCCTCACGGTAACCGTTGGTGGTGTCGACGAGGGCGATTGCCTCATCGAGCTCACGCACGTCGCGAGTGTTCCACGGCTTCGCCCAGCCCGCGACGTCGAGCATCGCCGAGATCACCTGGCCGGTGAAACCCCAAACCAGCATCTCGTTCAGCAGGAATGCCGGGCCCGCGAACCGCCGGGTGTTCTGCTGTCGGTACACCATCAATCGATTGTCGGGATTGATGAAGGCGCGCACGGGAACCCGCGCCACGATCGCCGTTTCTCCCGAATTGACGACGCCGACCGGCCCAGGATCGGGCGAGTACGCGAGCACCGGAATCACGTGAAAGCCCGACGGCGGGATGAACATCCGGTCGAGGGTCGCCAGCGGGCGGAGTCGGGTGGTGTCGATGCCCGTCTCCTCGCGCGCCTCGCGCAACGCGGTGAACACCGGACCATCGTCCCCCGGGTCGGCCGCACCGCCAGGAAACGCCGCCTGTCCTGCGTGGTTGCGCAGCGTCGAGGCCCGAACCGTGACCAGCAGATCGGCGTCGTCGGGGAGCCCGCCGGACGGCGAATCCTCCGGTCCCGAGAACAGCACCAGTACCGCGGCATCGCGATTGTTGCCGTTGAGCGTGGCCGCGGCATTGGCGGCGGTGATGCTGGCCAAGACGTCGGCAGGCACACTCCGTCGATAGGCGCCAGGCACGTCGGCGACCTTGTTGACCAGGTGCTTGAGCCAAGTGGGCGCGGCGGCGGGACCGAGCTGACTGCCCGCGCGGTCGGAGCTCAACCCGGCGCTCCCATCTGTGGTGTTCACGTTATGCCTGAGTTCACCGCGGCTGCTATCTCGTCGGCAGTGACGAAGGACCGCGGCAGGACCTCGGCAACGGTACCGTCCGAGCGCAGTACGACCGTCGCAGGCATCACGTTGGGAACCCTCAGTGCGGCCGCGATGAGTCTGCGACCGTCCTGAAGGGTCGGCAACCGCACCCCGAGCTCGGCCAGTCGCAACAGACCGGCCGTCTCGTTCTCGTCCTGATGCACGGTGAGCACGGTGACGCGGTCGCCCTCGCGGCGCTGGTACTCGGCCATCGCAGGAAGCTCGTCGGCACAGGGCCCGCACCAGTACGCCCACAGGTTGAGCACGGTCGCCCGGCCCGCCAGCGATTTGGCCACGTCGACGGGGGTGCCATCGCCCGCGCACGGCAGGGTGATGCCGCGGAGGGCCTGCGGACCGTCACCGACGCCGGCGGGCGGACACGGTTCGAGCCTGGCCTTGGCCCGCGGCTCGGCGAGCGCTTCGGCAGTGTCGGCGTCCCGATGGTCGCGGGCGACCCCTTGGCTGCCGACTCCGGGCGTCGCGCTCTGCTCCGAATCGGAGTCGCGCAGTTCCATCGACAACGCGACGACCAGGGCCGCAACTACGATCAGCACCGCAACGGTCCAGCGGGTCGTCCTACTCATCTTGTCGCGAGCTCAGAGCCCGGCCAACGCCAGCAGGTGCTCGGTCTCCGGACCCTTCACCAGTGGAGCCGCGACGAGTGGATCCGTCGGGCCCGTACCAAAGGAGGGGCAATCCTTGGCCAGCACGCACACCCCGCAGGCGGGTTTCTTGGCGTGACACACCCGGCGGCCGTGGAAGATCACCCGGTGGCTGAGCAGTGTCCACTCCTTGCGCTCGATGAGGTCGCCGATCGCGAACTCGACCTTCACCGGATCCTCTAGCTCGGTCCAGCGCCAGCGCCGCACCAACCGGCCGAAGTGGGTGTCGACGGTGATTCCGGGAATGTCGAACGCATTGCCGAGCACGACGTTGGCCGTCTTGCGGCCGATGCCGGGCAGGGTGACCAGTTCGTCCAGCGTGTGTGGAACCTGCCCGTCGAACCGCGCCTCGAGCTCCTGCCCGAGCCGCATCAGCGACGTCGCCTTGTTGTGGAAGAACCCGGTGGGCCGGATGATCGACTCAAGCTCGTCGCGGTCGGCATTGGCGTAGTCGAGCGCGGTGCGGTACCTCGCGAACAACGCGGGCGTGGTCAGATTCACGCGCACGTCGGTACTCTGTGCCGACAAGATGGTGGCGACCGCGAGCTCCAGCGGATTGGTGAAGTCCAACTCGCAGTAAACGTGCGGAAAGGCTTGGGAGAGCGTGCGATTCATGCGTCGCGCCCTCCGCACCAGACCGGCGTGCGTCTCCTTGTCGAATTTGGCGGACCGCTTGATTGGGTTCGGGCTCGACGCCGCGCTGGATGCCACGGATTCAGCGTACTGACGCGACCGACAAGTGTAGACGTGGACCGGTGGCATTTCGTGATCCCGCTGAGACCTTCGGCGTGTTTACTTCGCGATGTGTCTTGGTTGCTCGTCGCGTTCATCCCCGGGTTGCTGATGTTGGCAACCTTCGGACTCGACCGTCTCGAAGCCGGCCTCGACGAAGGCACCGTGTCTCCGACCGACGTCGCCGAGATACTCGAACAGGCCAAGGCAGACTCTGCGCGCAAGCCATTTGCACCACACGACACCGGCCCGCTGAACACACTCCCGCTGCGCGAGCCATGGCGAGATGAGTGCCCGCTCGCCGAGCCAGCACCGGGTTTGCCGACGCGCGTGTACGTACATCATCGAGCGAATCCGCAGTTTCAGGCGACTCGACAGCCCGATCGTGTGTAGCGTTGGCTCGTCGCGGTGGAGGCGAATGCCGACTGCGTCGGCGCGGCCTAGCCCTAGACTGACTTGAAGCCAGCCAGCCGGGGTTGGCGTGCGCGTGTCATCAATGACCAACATCTTGAAGAGGGGCAACGTGGACGAGATCCTGGCCAGGGCCGGAATCTTCCAGGGAGTCGAACCAACCGCGGTCTCCGCACTGACCAAGCAGCTGCAGCCCGTCGACTTCCCGCGTGGGCACACCGTCTTCGCCGAAGGCGAGCCCGGTGATCGGCTGTACATCATCATCACCGGCAAGGTGAAGATCGGCCGCCGGTCGCCGGACGGTCGGGAAAACCTGCTCACCATCATGGGGCCGTCCGACATGTTCGGCGAGTTGTCGATCTTCGACCCGGGCCCGCGAACGTCGAGCGCAACCACCATCACCGAGGTGCGTGCGGTCTCGATGGACCGTGACGCGCTACGGGCGTGGATCGCCGATCGACCTGAGATCGCCGAGCAGCTACTGCGCGTGCTGGCCCGCCGCCTGCGGCGCACCAACAACAACCTCGCCGACCTGATCTTCACCGACGTGCCGGGACGCGTGGCCAAGCAGCTGCTGCAGCTGGCCCAGCGGTTTGGCACTCAGGAGGGTGGGGCGTTGCGCGTAACCCACGACCTGACGCAGGAGGAGATCGCCCAGCTGGTCGGCGCCTCCCGCGAGACGGTCAACAAGGCGCTCGCCGACTTCGCCCACCGCGGTTGGATCCGCCTGGAGGGCAAGAGCGTGCTGATCAGCGACTCCGAGCGGCTGGCCCGCCGAGCGCGCTGAGCGCGCGATTTCGGCGCGTTTTCGTTCGCTCAGTGGCTGTTGCGTTTTGTGCCGTGTCGTGTCGAG
>JAOPVI010000079.1 GCA_025966225.1 Mycobacterium sp.
GCAGCTCGTAGGTGTAGTCCTTGAGCTCGGCCTTGCGGGCCTCGTCCTCGAGGGCCAGACCCTTCTGGAACTTGTAGCCGATGTAGTAGCCGTGCACGGCCTCGTCGCGGATGATCAACCGGATCAGGTCGGCGGTGTTGGTCAGCTTGGCGCGGCTGCTCCAGTACATCGGCAGGTAGAAGCCGGAGTAGAACAGGAAGCTCTCCAACAGCGTGGAGGCGACCTTGCGCTTGAGCGGATCGTCACCCTTGTAGTACTGCATGACGATCTCGGCCTTGCGCTGCAGGTTGGGGTTCTCCTCCGACCACCGGAACGCCTCGTCGATATCGGACGTCGAGCACAGCGTGGAGAAGATCGAGCTGTAGCTCTTGGCGTGCACGGACTCCATGAACGCGATGTTGGTGTAGACGGCTTCCTCGTGCGGCGTCAGCGCGTCGGGGATCAGGCTGACGGCACCGACGGTGCCCTGGATGGTGTCCAGCAGCGTAAGACCGGTGAACACGCGCATGGTCAACTGCTTCTCATGGGCCGTCAGGGTGCCCCACGACGGGATGTCGTTGGAGACCGGGACCTTCTCCGGCAACCAGAAGTTGCCCGTCAGCCGGTCCCAGACCTCGGCGTCCTTTTCATCCTGCACGCGGTTCCAGTTGATGGCCGAAACACGGTCGATCAGCTTCATTCCATCAGACACGTTGGACCCCATTTCACCTGCTTAAGGAATGTTCCCAGACCAACCGGGCTGGCTCAAGCCGACACTACCCCTGGGGTGAGACAACCGAGCGCAACACAACAGCTTGTGTGCGCGTGTCGAGATTTGTGTTGCTCAGCCGACGGTTTCGCGGCGCCGGACGCCTTCGTGCAGCGGCAGGTCCCGGTCGATCTTGATGCCCAGCAGTTCACAGGTGCCGTTGATGGCGCCGAGCATGATCGTCGTCATGTGAGCAACGAACTCTTCGGGCGGCATGCGGCGCGGGCTGTCGACGTTGGGCCCCAACCACCAGTCCGTCGCGGCGGCGGCCGAGCCGAACGTGGTGAACGCGGCAAGCTCGATCGCCGCCCCGTCGAGCTCCATCTCGCGCAACTCGTTGTTGAAGAGATTCGCCATCGCCAACGTGATCTCGCGCCCCTCGTTGATGGCGCGCATCGTCGATTCGCTCTGTTCGGCGAAACGTCCCTGGATCAGGAAGCGGCAGACGTTGGGGTGTTCGTCCACCAGGTGGACGTACTGTTCGACGCTGCGCCGGATGACCTCGCGGGCCGAGTCGGACGCCAGGTCGATCTGCGGGACGATCGCCGCCCACAACATGTCCCGCAGCCGCTCACCGATGGCTTGGAAGAGGTCGGACTTGTCGGTGAAGTGGCGGTAGATCTTGGGTTTGGCGGTCCCCGCTTCTTCGGCGATCTCGCGCAGACTCAACTCGGGACCCAGCCGGTCGATCGCCCGGAAGGCCGCCTCGACGATCTCCGCGCGCACCTTCTTGCGGTGCTCCCGCCAACGCTCACTACGGGCGTCCACCTTGACCCCGGGCTGGGGGCCCGGACGAGGTATAGACGGTATGCGCACGGAGTTACTGTACCCGCTGGTACCGCCTGACCTGGCAAGACCGCGCGGGGCGGCGGCCAAGACCGCGGGCGCCAGTCGCAATTCCGTCACGATGCTCGTCGGGCTGCGTTCAACCACCCCGGGTAACATCGCCCGAGAAACAGCCCAGCTATCTATCGAGACGGATGAGATGACGCAGCGATACGACCTGGTCATAGCGGGCGGAGGGCCTTCGGGTGCCGCCGCGGCGTGGCAGGCGGCTCAAACCGGCGCCAAAGTAGTCGTCCTCGACAAGGCTGAATTCCCCCGTGACAAGCCGTGCGGTGACGGACTGACCGCCCGCGCCGTCAGCTACCTACAGAAGATGGGGCTCGCCGAAGAGGTCGACAAGTTCCACCGGGTCAACCGGGTCACGGTGTTCAGCCCGTCGGAGTGGGAGTTGTCCTTCCCGAAGCGCCCAGGGATGCCCGACCACGGCTACGTGGCCCCACGCCCGCTGCTGGACACGCTGCTGCTCAAGCACGCCGAGTCCGCAGGCGCAGAGATCCGCCAGTCGTGTGAGGTGAGCGGCCCGGAGCTCGACGCGAACGGCCGTGTCGTCGGCGTCGTGCTCAAGAGCGGCGAGAAGGTCTTGGGCGACGCGGTCATCGCGGCCGACGGCGCCTACTCCCCCATCAAGCGGGCCCTGAAACTCGACTCGGAGTACAACGGCTACTCGGCGATCGCGATCCGCGCCGAGATGGAGGCCAACAAGCCGGACTCCGACTCCCTCGACATCTACCTCAAGCTCGCATTCAACGGCGATCAACTGCCGGGCTACGGCTGGGTCTTCCCGTTCGGCGGCGGCCGCATCAACATCGGCCTTGGTTACGTCAACAGCTACAAGGACTGGCAGCAGATCAACGCGACCCAGTTCCTCGGCGAGTTCATGAACACGCTGCCCCGCGAGTGGGACCTGCCGTCGATCGAACAGCTGAAGAAGGACAAGATCGTGCGGGCCTGGCGGTTGCCGATGGGCTTCACCGCGTGGCCGCCCTGGCGTCCCGGCGTGTTGTTCACCGGTGACTCCCTTGGCGCGGGCAAGCCCGCCTCGGGTGCCGGCATCTCCAAGGCGCTCGAATCCGGTTTGGCCGCAGGTGAATGCGCGATAGCGGCGCTGACCAACGGCGGTCCCGACGACTTCACCAACTACGCGCAGCGCATGGAAGCCGCATGGGGCAAGGAGTATCGGCGTGGCCGCTACTTCCACAAGCTCGCGGGCATTCCCGCGGTCGCGAACGCGGGGATCAAGTTCATCGACAATTCGATCTTCCGCGACCGGATGCTCAAGGCGCTGTACAAGAAGGAACAGGGACCGCAGCACAAGGTCAAGTAAGTCGATCGCTTTGTCGACTGCTCACGCCGAGAACGCGTATTGCACGTGCTCGGCGACGGGTACGAAGCCCAAGCGTCGGTAGATTCGGTTCGACGCCGGGTTGGCCACGTCGGCGAACAGCACCACGTCGCGCGCTCCCTTGCGCTGAGCGTGCCGCACAGCCTCGGCGGTGACCGCGGCACCGTAGCCGTTGCCTCGATGCTCGGGCGGGATGTAGACCGGACCGATCCGCGACATCCCCAGCAGGGTGCCGTGAACCCGTGCCATCGCTACCGGTGCACCGTTCGCGGTCCAGAGCACCACGCGTCCGCGGGCCTCGGTGATCGCGGCAAGCACTCCGCGGCTCACCTCGGGGTTCGACTCGGTGCCGAACGCCTCCACGAAGAACGCGTCGAGCCATCCGACGAGCAGCTCGGCATCCGCGTGCCCGGCAAGTCGCGATTGGCCAACTACACCGTGGGGTGGGACCAGTTCATCGAGGCGGTACAGCGTCTCCTCGAATGACGCCGTCGCGGTCGTACCGGTGGCTTCGGTCCACTCTTGACTGAAAGCCGCTGCAGTGGAGGGCGTTCCACGCACCGCCGGAAGATCGGCCCGCACCGGCGCGAGCGCTGCGGCTACGGCCTTCGCCGCCTCGGGCGGCAGCCCGCTGATTAGCAGGACGCCGTCGTGCATCTGAAGGGCGGCACCCACGGTGCCGTCGCAGTCGGCGACCGACAGCAGGAGGTGCTCGGCCGGCCACTTCGACGTGCGCAGGGTGGTGAGTTCAGTCGTGAACGACACCGGGTCGCCGCGGTACTCCCAGCGGGCTACCGGGCCGAAGTCATCCGGCGACTCGTACAGGCGAACGTTCACACATTCGAGGGTGAACTAGTCGACCACGGACTTCCACTGATTTTCCGTCGAGCTGACCCGGTCCATTCCGAGCGTGAATCTGGCGACGCGACAGGCGGTGTGGACGTCGCGAGGGTCACGGTCGTGCCCCGCGGGTCGACGCGCCTTGAATAGGACAGGTTGCGTCAGTGTCGTCCGCGCTCGGCCCGGCCCGGCTTGCGGGCGACCTTCCCCGCGGAGGCGCGGGCGGCCTGCTTCGCGAGGGTCTTCTCCCTTGCGGTGCGTTTCGGCGCCGGCTCGGCCAGCCCTCGCGACGAACTGGGTTTGCGACCCCGCACGATTCCGATGAACTCCTCGACCAGTGCCAACTGCTGCCCCTCTGGGACGGCAAGCGCCACGGGGCAAGTGGGCGCGTCGGTGATCGGGCGGTAGGTGAGGTCCTTGCGGTGATGCAGTCGCGCCAGTGACTGCGGAACTGTGAGCGCACCGATCCCGGCAGCAACGAGTTCTGTTGCGTCCTTGGTGGTCTCGGGTCGGTGTTCGACCGGAACACCGGGGGCGCTTGCCCAGGCGACGACGTCGTCGAGTGGGATCAGGATTGGTTCACCGTCGAGGTCCGCGACGGTGACCGCGTCGACGGCGCTGAGCAGGTGATCGGTCGGCACCACGACCACCGTCGTCTCTTCGTAGAGGGGGATGACGGCCACCCCAGACCTGTGGACCGGCGGCCGGAGCAGCGCCACCTCGATGGTGCCGGCCCGCAACGCATCGGCTGCGTCTGCCGCGGCGACGGCCAGCAACTGCAGCGGAACCTCGGGATGGCGCTCGGCCCAGGTCCGAGCCCACTTTGCCGGCGTCACACCTGGGACGTACCCGACGGTGAGGCAGAGCGGGGTCACCGCATCAGGCTACCGATAGGCCCCACCGATACGCTCAAGCCATGAGCAGGCCGAATGCGCAGTCCATGAAACCCGCCACGGCGGCGAAGAAGCTG
>JAOPVI010000103.1 GCA_025966225.1 Mycobacterium sp.
CCGGCGATCGTCACGTCGACCCCCCACTCGTCATGCCGGTAGTCGATACAGCCGAGTGAGGAGACCGCGTCGACGATCAGCAACGCCGGATGATCGACGCTGTCGATAGCTTGGCGGACTTCGGCGATCGGGCTGATCACGCCGGTGGAGGTCTCGTTGTGCACCACACACACCGCTTTGACGGCCCTCGCCGTGTCAGCGGCCAGTTTCTGCGCGACGACATCAGGGTCCACCCCGTGCCGCCAATCGCCGGGAACGAAGTCGACGACAAGCCCCAACTTGCTGGCCATCTCCCGCCACAACGTCGCGAAATGCCCAGTCTCGAAAGCCAATACGGAATCGCCAGGGCTCAGCGTGTTGACCAGCGCCGCCTCCCAGCCCCCGGTCCCCGAGCCCGGGTAGACCACGACTGGGCCCTTGGTGGCGAACACCGGGCCAAGCAGCTCGAGTACCTCGAGGGCAAGAGCTTGGAACGACGGCCCCCGATGGTCAATGGTCGGCGCCGCGATGGCACGCAGGACTCGGTCCGGAACATTCGTGGGGCCCGGAATTTGCAGGAAGTGACGGCCGCTCGGGTAACTCACAATGAAACTCCCCATCGGATCGGTCGGCCACCGATACCCGCTGGGATGACTGGGTCGGCACCAAGGCGATATTCGCATCGCGTCATCTCAGAATTGCCCGTCAGAGCACCCGTGTCGTCACTGTTGGCGCCTATCAGTGGCCCCTGCTAGCCGGAATCCTTGAGTGGTCGCCCGGGGGCGCTTGCCCGTGCTACCTCGGCTTTGCGACACTCACGACCACCTTGATCGCATCGTCGATGTGTTCACCGGCATAGCGCAACGCCGTCGGTAGATCATCGAGACCGAACGTGTGGGTGTGGATCTTGGTGGCGTCGAAGCGTTTCTGTGACATCAACGCCTCGGCGCGGTGCCCGGCGCTCTTGCCCTCGCCGCGGATGCCATAGAGGTAGATGTTGTTGCGCACGATGTGGGCGAGGTCGATCGGCACCGGCTCGTGCGGGAAGGCGGCCAGGCAGAGGCGGCCACCGCGGTTGAGCATGCGCGCCGCCTGGTTCACCGCATCGGGCGCCCCAGAGCACTCCAGTACGTAGTCCACTCCGTGGCCGCCGGTGATCCGGCGCACCGCCTCCACGGCATCCTCGTTGCGCACGTTGATCACGTGATCCGCGCCCAATCCGCGGCCGATCTGCAGGCGGTGGTCCCGGGTCCCGGTCAGCACGACCGGCGACGCGCCCAGCGCCTTGGCCACCGCGACGCCGAGCAATCCGATCGGTCCCGGCCCCACCACGGCTACACCTTCTCCGGCGACCAGCCCACCGAGCTCCGTCAGGCCATACATCGCAGTGCCTGCCGTCACCACCAGCGTCGCCTCGGCGTCCGACATGCCGTCCGGGATCGGAATGACCGTGTTGACATTGTTGACGGCGTATTCGGCGAATCCACCATCGGTGGTGAAGCCGTTGGCGCGGTGGCCCTTGTCGACGTCACCGTAGTTCAAGCCGTAGTTGAGGCATGCGGTGTACATGCCCTCGCGACAACGCTTGCACTGCCGGCAGCCGGCATGAACCTCCACGGTGACGCGCTGGCCGATGCGGTACTCGTCCACACCCGGTCCGAGCGCCGCCACAACGCCCATGTATTCGTGACCCGGGGTAAACATCTTGTTGAACGGATCGCCGCCACCGATCATCGCCGGCGCGCCGTGCCGGATGATCTCCAGGTCCGTCGCGCAGATCCCCACGGCACCGATACGGACCAACACCTCGGCACGTCCCGGCACCGGAATCGGCTTGTCCACCAGGCTGATTCGGCCGGGATCACCCAGCACCCAGGCCCGCATGTAGTCGGGCAGCGGATATGCGGCGTCGGTTTCGACCTTGGTCGGATGGCTCACGTGCGTCTCATCTCGAGCTCGCTTTGCCCGCGGTCATGGCGAACGCCGACCGTACTCGACGACGGCAGTGACGTCCCGCTTCTGCCATCCGTCCTCGGCCACCTGCAGGTAGGCGTCGCGCGCGGCCTCGGTGACCGGCAGTGGCGCCCCACCCTTGGCGAGGTCCAAGGCGAGCGTCACATCCTTGGCGGCCTGGACGCTGCTGAACCAACCGGCGTGGTCGGGGTCGAAAAAGACGTCGACGCGGTTGCGCAGACCCGCGGGCATCATCGGCGACTCGCGCAAGGTGGCCGCCAACGTGGTGTCGGCGATACCCGCGGCGCGCCCCGCTCGCAGAGTCTCGGCGATCACCGCCAGCTGCACGAGCAGCATCTGGTTGTTCAACAGCTTGATGACCGCTGCGGTCTCCGGGCGATCGCCGACATCGAGCGCACCTGCGAAGACCGTCCACAGCGGTACCAGCGCCGCACGGGCTGACGCCGGGCCGCCGACGACGAACTTGGCGGCACCGGTGCGGACCGCCTGCGGTGCCCCGAGGATCGGCGCGTTGACGAACCCGTCGCCGTATGCGCGCGCAAGGGCAGTGATGACATCGGGCGCCACCGTCCCCGTGTTGACCACCACGGTCTGTGCCCAGCTCATGCGCGCCTTACCTTTTGGAGCCGCCACGTCGAGGGTGCTCTGGTCGTCGGCCAGGCAGAGGAAGGTGGCATCGAGTTCGTCGCCCACGTCATCCAACGAGCCCATGACCCTGGCTCCCAGCTCCTGGAGCGCACCTGCGCGGTCAGGGGTCCGGTTCCACACGCTCACGTCGTTGCCCTGGTCGAGCAACCGCTCGGCCAGCGCACGTCCCATCCTGCCCAGTCCAATGATCGCTACCCGCATGGACTGCTCCCTTGCCTACCTCCGAGCGATGGGATCGCCTCGCCTTGCGCCGCATATGCCTCGTAGCCGATGCCGTCGATCGAACCGGCCCCGGCGAAGAAGTGCAGGACCTGGCTGTGCCACCTGGTGAATACCTCCTCCTCGATCTCACCGATATCGAGGAGCCTCACTTCTGACATAGCTACCCACCTCCTAACCCAATCCGCCCTGGTGTCATGAGCACCTTCACCCCAAGAGTTGGCGTCAATGGCCAGAATTGCCAGGGCAATCTTCGTCCGATCCGATGCTCCAATAGGGGCACGCTGGGCATTTGCAGCTAGCCGGTAAGCAAAGATGCCCGCTAGCCGTAGAGCGTTCGGATCTGGACAGTCAGCCGGACGCGGGTCAGGTTCCTGATCGAGATGAATGTCCGGATCCTGTTGGCAGCGATCGCGGTCATAACCCCTTTCAATACAACGACTTTCACGTAGGACGCGGTGGGTTCGCTCTTGCGGTTCCCGGCGACGGGGCCGGTGTCGAGAACTACCTGTTACCTGGAAGCACGCAGCGTGCCATCACCATTGGGTGATCATGTCCGGCGCCGATTGGTCATAGACCACTCGGGATGGGTTGGTGTCGGCGTTGACGAGGGTGACGTCGTCGTGATCCCCGAGTCGGGCACGGGATTCCCGACCACGTGCATCATTGGGTGGCTGTCCGAAATGGCGGTGCAGCTATAGACGCAATGCATCAAGACGGCGCCCACGACGTTGCGGCCGACGAGGGTGTCCAGACTCTTGAGGCTGGTGTCACCCGACAGTTCGTGGACCTCGGCCGGGGTCGGCATCGGTATCGTGAGCGTCGCGCCACAGCCTTGTGGACATAGCAACCTGAGGCCGCGCGGTTGGGTGCTCATGCTGCGGCCTCCTGGTCTTCTTTGCGGATGTTGCATAACACGCGGGAGTGCTGGGGATGCGTGGGCCACGTCAGCGCCGGTTCACTCCTTAGCATGCTCTTCCTTCGGGAGTTGTTGCTAAATATTAACTTTCAGGTTCCTGTACATGAGATCGAGCTATAGATTGTCGTCGCGTCCGGAGTGCGACGCGTGACCGCATTCTCGCAGCAACGATTGCATACGATTCAGCAATAATCGTTCCCGCTGGCGCCCGTGTGGCATGCCTGCTACCTGCAAGACTTCGGCTCGCCCCACGACGCCCGGCACCTCCCGCGGTACTCGCGGCTCCGGCTAGCAGGTAGGCGCGAGTCTGGCGGACCCCAAGCCGGCCAGACCCACTTCGCTGGCTCTGGTACACGTTTGGTGGTGGCCTCGGCGCGCGCTACCGCGAATGGGTGTTGCACGACGTCACCTCGCCTACCCGTTGGGTGCGCCAAGTGGCCCGCGCCGTGATGCAGACTGCAACCATGGCGGCGCTGGCGATTGTCGTACTCGGAACCGGTTGGCTCACTTGGGTTTCGCTGATCGGCGGGCTTTCGTTGTCGCTGGTGTACTACGTCGTATTCTTCGACGCGTTCGCCGAGCATCGGCTCTGCCAGCATGGATAACCGTGGGGCACGGCCAGGCGGATCATGGACGAGTGCGACAGGCGAAGGACCCAACTCGGAAGCGCCGCTACATACAGACCTATCGCAGCGATACTGGTAGATGATTCCCTCATCGGCGTGGCGATGATTCCGAAACGGTTGAACTCGCCCACCATCGGATCACGGCAGCAACGGCACGACGATTATCTCGGACATCAGGTCACCAATCTGCTCTCTGCGCGACGCTGTTCGGTGACAGGTTAGGCACGATTGGCAGCTACCGGGTGCCGTGATGGGTGTCAGCTGGGGCGACATCCATTTGCTGGGGGCGTAATCCTTGAATGTATGGGACGTGCCTATCGGCATCCACGACAGGAGACAGACATGAGCGAGCAATCCGAGCGCCTCACCCCCGGCTCCGACGGCCGCCATATTGAAGACTCAACACTGGCGGACAACCGTTCGGTCCGCGTTGCTCGGCGAGACCAACTCGCCGACGACACCGCCCAGACCTCGGGTCTGCTCCGGCGCGTCGCCTTCGACAGCCGCAATCCCGACGCCAAGGTATTGAGCGCCTTCCTGACCACCGTGCTACCCGGCGCGGCGACCGGTGCGCACCACCACGGCGATCAAGAGACGATCCTCTACGTGGTTGAAGGCATCGCCAGGTACCGGTGGGGCGAGCATCTGGAGCACGTCGTAGAGGCGGGTCCGGGAGACTTCGTCTTCATTCCGGCGCACACGGTGCACCAGGAGATCAACGCATCCGCGAACAGCCCGACCGTCTGGGCTGTTACCCGTTCGGGCACCGATCCGATCGTCGTGAACCTCCCGGAGTTGGACAAGTTCGCCGAGTCGGCCGCCCGCGAGCACCCCCACGCCTGATCCAGCCACGCCCTGGCATCCGTCGGATCGTGCGGTTCCATCCGTTCATGTGAGCCAAGCCGGTTAGCTTTGCGCCCGGGGCATTTGAGCACAGACTGGTGCTGTCAGCGGTGACACTTTGCCCAACGGCCACACCTGCCAGCCGCGAATGAGAGCCGTGCAGAAGTGATTGTGTTTTCTGAGAAAGCGGCGCTGTAGTCGCCCCACCGCGTGCTCTACTTCTTCGTGGGTCAAAGCACCGGATTTCCGATGCGCCGGAGGTTGCGGGTCGAGGGGACCGCGCCTCCGGCAGTTCGGTAGGCGTTTGGGTGGTGGCACCCGATGTCGACGGCGACGAGAACAGGCTTCCCTCGAGGTGGGCCAAGATGCGGGCTGGACTGACGACGCGACTGCTGGTTGCTACCGGCGTTCTGGTGCTCGTCGTCATTGCGGCATACGTGGCCCTGTCCGTCGCGCTCACGGGCTTGAGCCGGGCGAGGGCAGCTGCCACCCATTCAGTGCAGGAAGTCGACGTGGCCCGTGACGTGCGACGTCTGCTGATCGACCTGGAGACAGGCCAGCGCGGGTTCATCATCACAGGCGAGCCCAGCTTCCTCGAACCGTGGGAAATCGGACGGCGGACGCTTCCGGGAAGGGTCGCAACGCTGCGGAAGATCGTGGACGATCCAGGGCAGGCGAAGCGAGCCGAACAAGTGGAGACGGACTCCCTTGCCTATGTGAGGGACTACTCGGTACCGCTGGTGGATGCTGCACGCCGCGGGGCGGGTTGGGTGCGAGGAATCCCGGCCAGCGCGGATGGGAAACGTCGAATGGACTCGCTGCGGCGCCAGCTGAACGACTACGTCACAACTGAGTTCGCGCTGAGCGCGGCGGAACAGACCGACGCCGACAACGATTACCGGCGAGCGACCTTCATCGCGGCTGGCGGACTCGCGGCCTCGGTGCTCATCACCGTACTGATGACGATTTACCTCACCAGAAGGGTGGTTCGTCCGGTTCGTCGGACGGCCATGACGGCTGAGCGGATCGCCGCCGGGGAGTTGGACGCACGCGTGCCAGAGACAAGCAAGGCCGAGGTCGGTGTGCTGGAACGCGCGTTCAATTCGATGGCCGAGTCGCTGCAGCACCACGTCGGCGAGCTAGCCCGGCTCAGTGACGAACAGGCCGCGCTTCGGCGCGTTGCCACACTCGTCGCGCGCGGGAGGCCGTCGGATGAGGTGTTCGCCGCGGTCGCACAAGAAGTCGGGCTGGTTCTGGGTGCCGAGATCACGAGGCTCCTACGCTTCGAAGCCGACGGTACTGCCACTGTCACGGCCACGTGGCTGCGCGCGGGCGAGCGCCTGCCAACCGGAAGTCGCATTCCGATCACCAACACCGTTGCTGCGCCGGTGCGGGAGACCGGCAAGCCGGCAAGGATGACTGAGGAGTCGCCACCGGAATTACCCGGTTCTGTGTATTCAGCGGTGGGCACGCCCATCATGGTCGGTGGGTCGGCTTGGGGGGCGATGACCGCCTTGTCACGAGCCGACCACCCCTTGCCCGACGTGGCCGCGGCCCGCATCGCGGAATTCACCGATCTGGTCGGCACCGCCGTGGCCAATGCGCAAGCCCGAGCCGATCTCGTGGCGTCGCGCACCAGGATCGTCGCCGCGTCCGACGAGGCGCGAAGGCGCATCGAGCGCAATCTTCACGACGGCATTCAGCAGCGCTTGGTCTCGCTCGCGCTCAGGCTGCGAATGGTTGAGTCGAGCGTCTCCGATTCGGCGGCCGAGTTCAGGACGGAGCTGACAGAATTCAACGCGGGACTTCTGGAAGCGGTGGACGAAGTGCGGGAAGTTGCCCGCGGTATCCATCCGGCGATCCTCTCCAAGGGCGGGCTGGTGCCGGCCGTGAATGCGGTGGCCCGCCGCTGTCCCGTTCCAGTGGCGCTGGATCTTCACGTCGAAACTCGCCTGCCCCCTTTGGTCGAGGTAGCTGCGTATTATTCGGTGGCCGAGGCGCTGACGAACGCCGCCAAATACGCAAACGCGTCAGCCGTCGAACTCACCGCCGCTGTGCGGGACGCTCGCCTCTTCGTGGTGATTCGGGACGATGGCGTCGGCGGCGCCGATCCGAGCCGAGGGTCAGGACTGATCGGGCTCATCGACCGAATCGAGGCGGTCGGTGGAACGCTGACCGTCATCAGCCCCCAGGGCCGAGGCACCACCCTGCACATCGAGCTGCCGGTCAGTGGCTGAGTGGGCGGCAACGGTGGGGCTGGTACTCAACCGTCGCGGATTTGATGCTCCGGAGTTCCAGGGCGACGGACATTTGCGACTAGCAGGTAGGTAGAGCTTCCAGCTAGCAGGAATCGTTGATGGGTGTCAGCGGTGGCGACGCGGGCTGGGTGCTGCGTCAGGGTGGCAGTTACACATCGTCGCAGCGCCGCGAGCGTCACGAAACGATGCGGGCTCGGCCCGCCGAATGGAAGAACTCGGATGCCCACTTACCCAGAAGCGATCAGCGTCGACTGGACGGCACGCGGCGCAGCCGATGGCTCTCAGCTGGATGCCCGTTTGGTGGCCGTTCCAAGAATGACGCCGTATCGGAGCTCAAGTCCGACAGCCGGCGCCCTCGGAGGCCGCGTGGAGGAGGTCCTGGCCAGGTCCGGAATGTTGCAGGGTGTCGAGCCCGGCGCCGTTTCTGCGCTCGCCCAGCAACTGCGGCCCGTCGACTTCCCGCGCGGGCACAGGGTGTTCGCCGAAGGCGAACCTGGCGACCGCCTTTACATCGTCATCACTGGGAAGGTCAAGATTGGCCGCTGCTCCCCCGACGGGCACGAGAATCTGCTGACGATCCTGGGCCCGTCGGACATGTTCGGCGAATTGTCGATCTTCGACCCGGGGCCGCGCACGTCCAGCGCGACCACGATCACCGAGGTTCGCGCGGTGTCGATGGATCGCGAGACGCTGCGCGCCTGGATCGCCAATCGTCCCGAGACCGCCGAGCGGCTGCTGCGGGTCCTGGCCCGCCGGGTTCGGCGCACTACCAACGACCTGTCCGATCTGATCTTCACCGACGTGCCCGGCCGGGTCGCCAGACAGCTGCTGCAACTGGCACGCCGATTTGGCACCCAGGAACACGGCGGCCTGCGGGTCACTCATGACCTGACGCAAGAGGAGATCGCTCAGCTGGTCGGGGCGTCCCGCGAGACGGTGAACAAGACACTTTCCGACTTCGCCCACCGCGGCTGGATCCGGTTGGATGGCAAAAGCGTGCTCATCTCCGACACCGAACGTCTGGCGCGTCGGGCGCACTACGCGCCAACTGTCCCACGCTGAGCGGGAATACGAACGTCGGCGCATTGCGGCCAGCCGCCAATCCGATCCGACGGCGTAGGTCAGATCGCGGGAATCAGGATGCCGTAAGTCTGCGGGTAGGATTTTGGTTGCGGTCACGTCCATGTCCGCACCGATCTATCCGAACCGGCCTCAATGACGCACAGCCCCCCACCGGCGCCCGACTCGCCGTCGCCGCGGCCAGCGATCAGTTCCGGTGGCCGTCACCTCGATGCCGAGCTCTCCCCGTCACCGGTGCGGGCTCGCCCGCTGTCGCTGTTGCTGCGTTCAACGCGCCCACCGGTGTGGCTGGGCCTGGTGGTCGCCGCGTCGTTCATCGCGATGGAATCGGTTGTGGTGCTGCTACTCGAGCAGGTTGCACCCGGCAATGCGTTCGGCGTGGTGTTTCTGGTCGGGGTTCTGGTGGTTTCCACGGTGTGGGGATTCGGGCTCGCGGCGACCACGTCGGTGGCCAGTGCCCTCGCCTTCGACTTCTTCCGGAACGGGCCCGCGGACTTCACCTTGACCAAACTCGAAAACTGGTCGGTGATCGGCATCTTCCTGACCGTGGCGCTGGTGGCCAACACGCTGGCGCACCTGGCCAGGACACGCACCCTCGATGCCGAGCACAGCCGCGACGAACTTCGCAACCTGGCCGACTTGCAGGCCGCGCTGCGCCGGGTGGCCACACTCGTCGCGCGCGGGGTAGACCCGTCCGATGTGTTCTCCGCGGTGGCCGACGAACTCGCCCGGTGTCTGGATGTGCACCACGCCACTCTGTTCCGCTTGGAGCCCGACGGCACCGGACTCCTGCTCGCAGGGCACCATGAGACCGACGGGACGAAAATGCTTGTCGGTCAGCGGCTTCCGCTCGATGGCGAGTCCGTCGCGGCGAGGGTGTTCCGCACCGGTCGCCCCGCCCGGATGGACAGCCACGAACACGACAATGCGCCCGGCCCGGCGGCCGAGTACATCCGCCGGTTGGGGATGCGGTCGGGGGTCGGGGTGCCGATCATGGTCGACGGCCGCGTGTGGGGCGCAGCCATCGTCGGCTCGGCACAACCCGATCCGCTTCCACCCGATACCGAGTCGCGCGTCGGGGACTTCGCAGATCTCGTGACCACCGCGATCGCCAACGCCGAGGCCCACGCCCAGCTCACCGCCTCGCGCGTCCGGCTGCCCTGCGCCCCAAACCACAGCGCTTAGGGCGGGACCAAGAACATCCCTACCCTAAGCGCGCGTCGTTGTCAGCGGTGGTGGTACAGCAGGGCACCCGAGTCGCCGCCGAATGGCTGCTGGTTTTGGGCGGCCTCTTGCGAAGCTGCCCCGGGAGTGGCGACGATTTGGGCATTTCCCGGGCTCTGCTGCACCGTAGCGTCGGCCGCAGCGATCGGTGCCAGTCCAATGACTGCCGCGGATGCGGCGATGGCGAGTGGCGCGACGTATAGCAGTTTCATTTCTTTCTCCTTTTCATTTGGTTGACATCGCCTACGGGCGATGTCGGCTGAAAATCGGTGCCGACGGCCTACTCGCGTCAGCGGGTGCAAGCGTGGGGTCAGACGGCGCCGCCGGTGTGCGGGCTGGCGACTGGCCCGGACGGCGTTGCAGAATTCCACGTCGCGGGTCCGTATAGGACGAGCGGGTCAAGGGCACGTGGGAGCAGCCCATCCGTGCCGGGCTGTTGGCACTGGTAGGCCCCGGCGCAGTACGGCGCGGTATCGCTAGCCGGCGGAGTGACACCGACGAACTGTGCGCCGACACTGACCGTAGCCGCAGCCACGATGACTGCCGCGGCGGTTCCTACCGCCGAATGCACCCGCCGCCGGTTGCGCGTCGAGCGGGCTGCGCTGACCGTTGTCATCGTCTTCCTCCACATGCAATTTTGGCCTCGGTATGTATCTCAAGACTGCTCGACGCGGGCATCGTTGTCGTCGGCGCTAGCCACCAAATATCTTGAGGAGAACCGGAACTCCCGCGTGGTGGTTAGCTGTAACACTGGTCGACACTCCATGGCAGAGCTCCTTTGGCTGACTCCCGACGAGTCCGCCGCAGTTGAGAACGTGACTCGGCAACCTAAAGTCTTCACCGGCACCCAAACGAACGTGTCGGTTGCTCCTGGCTGATTTGTCTTCGGGCCTTTCGGTTTTGGCCGGCCGCTGACTCTGCGGAGTCAACGAGAGGCGCTCGAGCTTTACGCGCACGGTGTCTCGAGACGGCCCCCGCCAAGCGGCAGCCGGAGCGGCACGTACCCCCCAGCGTGGACGGCGAACACTGGCTGGCCGGAAGCAACTCCAGACTCGTTCCGAAATGCGTTCTACTGCAACGTACCTCACTACCCAGATCACTACCGAGTCGCGGCGCTGCCCGCTTGGATACGACTTCGTCGCCGAACGCCAGTTGCCAAGAAGCGGGTTCCCATCCAGCGGCTGCCCCTCGAATGCACGCCGGCAGGCAGACGAGGTTCTGGCTGCCGGGGGGCCTGAAGTCGTGTCAGCGGTGATGGCATCGGTTTGATGCAACGGAATTCTGAAAGTACCTAGCGGGGCCGGACGG
>JAOPVI010000130.1 GCA_025966225.1 Mycobacterium sp.
GCGAAGCGGTGACCAGCGCGTGTTTCAGGAGGGTTCGCCGGGGTAATCGAATGTGAGCAGCGTCACACAATTCGAGGTGGCGGCTAATGGGAGGTGGTCATGACCAGTAAAGAAACCCAAAACAATGGCGGCGCGGATCGTCCGGCCGGGACCGTTGACGAGGACGCCAATCCGCCTCTGAGCGATCCGAATGACGACACCGTTTACGGGGAGACCGGAACCATTCCGCCCCAAGACACCGGATCCGCCATACCGCCCTACGAAGGACGACAAACCAGCGGCAAGGTCAGTGGTCAAACCGGTGACCCTGGAACGGGCGGATCCACCCGGCCAGAGGAGGACTCCGAATATCGGTCTCCCAAGCCAGCGGACACACCCGGCGGTGCGACAGCCTCGCCAGCTGACGAGCAGCCCGCTTCCCAAGGCTCGGAAACCCAGACTGACGACGAAGGAGTTGAGGCACCGGCCCAGGCAAGCGGTACCCGTCGGGGCGAAGACAAGCCGTGATCCGACCCTCAACGGTAGGCGGGCCGCAGTTGGCAAAATGACGACCGTGGCTTCAGCTGAAACCCTCGTCACCGACTTTCAACTCCGCGGCATCCACGCCTACCGCAGCGACGGCGCAACCGAACATGCTTGTCACGCCACCATCAACGAGGTCGAAGTTCTACAGCGCCTTCAATGAACTTGCCCTATTGCTTGCGGTGCCGCATGCGGCGCGGTTGCTGGGGATCAGTCGGGCCGCGGCCTACCGCCCGGTGGCCTCCGGGGAGCTGCCGGTGCGCCGGAGGTGGCCGCGGTTACGTCGTGACAGCAGGCCTCCGGGACCTGGCGTCATGAAAGGCTTTGTTCAGCAGCGCGGTTCACGGTGGTTCTCCGGGGGCCGGGTGAAACGTGACAACGACACCGTCATGTTCCGCTATTGGTCCGAGCGCACAGAGGCTGGCGACGCGCCCACCCCGCGGGAGGTGTCCGAAGCTTGCAAGACGTCAATCCACGCGGCGCGCGGCCGTTCGTCGCTATTAGTCGGGCATAGTGCCGAAGCCGGCCCCACCCGGGTTGGCACCAAAGACCGTTCGGAACGTCCACGCCTTCCTGCACCGCGCCCTGGTCGACGCGGTCGCCTGGAAGTACCTCGTCGACAATCCAGCGGCGATGTTCCCAATCAGTCCCGCAGAATCGTTAGCTTTGCAAATGTTCCCAAAAGTGTTCCCAAACCCAATGAAACGGCCCCCGGAGTGTTCTCCGGGGGCCGTTCCTACTGGTAGCGGGGACAGGATTCGAACCTGCGACCTCTGGGTTATGAGCCCAGCGAGCTACCGAGCTGCTCCACCCCGCGACGGGTAAACACAAGGTTACCGATACCGTTGGCAGACTCCAAATCCGGTGTTCAGCGCCACATTTCTACTTGGCCGCCCGATACTTGTTCATCGCATCGTCCAGCCGCTGGAGCGCCTGACCGTAGTCCGCGAAGTTGCCGCCCTTCTGTGCTTGCGAGACGGCATCCAATGCAGTGGTGACCTCTTGTAGCGCTGCGGCTTTCGCAGCGGAGATCTGCTGGGGACCGCCCGGCGCAACCACGGCGATGGGACTGGGCACCTCCGGTGCCTTGCCCGGCGCTGCGTCCGGTGGCACCTGCTGGCCCTGCGGCGCCGCCGGCTGCTGGCCACCCGGCAGGTCGGTCGGTTCCGGACCGGTGGCCGTTGCACCGGCACCCGGCCCGAACAACTCCGTCAGCGCCGCGCTGACCGTCGGCCCGTACCCGACCTTGTCGTTGTACATCATCGCCACGCGGATGAGTCGCGGGTACGACGACTGCGCGTCGCTGGCCCCTGGCGAGGCGTAGACGGGTTCGACGTACAGCAGCCCGCCTTGCGCCACCGGCAGCGTCAGCAGGTTGCCCCACCGGATGCGGTTCTGGTTGTCGCGCCCGATGACGCCGAGGTCCTGACTGACCGCGGTGTCGGTGGTGATCGCATTGTTGGCCAGCTTGGGCCCGTTGACTTGTCCAGGGATCGTCAGCACGGTGATCTTGCCGTACGTCGCAGGGTCCGAGCTTGCGCTGATGTAGGCCGCCAGGAAGTCCCTTCGGAATCTGTTCATCGCACTGGTCAGCTGGAAGGACGCCGAATTGTCGTTCTGCGCAATGTCCTTGGCGACGATGTAGTACGGGGGCTGGAAGCTGCTGGCCGTCGGGTTCGGATCAAGCGGCACGTCCCAGAAGTCCGACGTGGAGAAGAACGTCACCGGATCGTTGACGTGATACTTCGCCAACAGGGCCCGCTGCACCTTGAACAGGTCCTCCGGATAGCGCAGGTGCTCCTGCAGTTCGGGGCTGATGTCGCTCTTGGGCTTCACGGTGCCGGGGAACACATTCATCCACGCCTGCAGCACGGGGTCCTTTTCGTCCTGCGCGTACAGCGTGACGGTCCCGTCGTAGGCATCGACGGTGGCCTTCACCGAGTTGCGGATGTAGTTCACCTGCTTGTCCAGGGGCAGCCGGTTGAGTCCCACCTCGTTGGAGTCGGCCGTGGCCGAAGACAGACTGGTCAGCTCGGAGTACGGGAAGTTGTCGAGGGTGGTGTATCCGTCGACGATCCACACCATCCGCTTGTTGACGATCGCGGGGTACACGCCGGTATCGGTGGTCAACCACGGCGCCACCGCCTCAACACGTTCGGTTGGGTCACGGTTGAACAGGATCTTGCTGTTCGGTCCGATCACGTCGGAGAACAAGAAGTTGCGCTCGGCGAACTTGGCCGCAAACAACGTGCGCGCCAACCAGTTACCCACGGGAACCCCGCCGGTACCGCCGTACGTGTAGTTCTTGGTCTCGGTGTTGGTTTCGTAGTCGTACTCGCGGTCGTTGCCGTTCTTGCCGACGATCGCGTAGTCCGCCGCCGTATTCGAGATGACGGGGCCGTAGTAGATGCGCGGCTGGTCCAACGGAGCCGGGCCCGGCTGCACCACACTGCCGTTGGCGCCGACGACGCTGGCCAGGAACTCCGGATATCCACCGTTCTGGTTGGGATCGTTGGCCACGCCCCGCACCGTGTTGGCAGGCGAGGCGATGAAGCCGTTGCCGTGGGTGTAGACGGTGTGCCGGTTGATCCAGTCGCGCTGGTTGTCGATCAGCCGGTCCGGGTTGAGTTCGCGCGCCGCGACGACGAAGTCACGCAGGTTGCCGTCGGGCCCGTTGTAGCGGTCGATGGCCAGCTGGTCGGGGAAGTAGTAGAAGTTCTTGCCCTGCTGGAACTGCGTGAACGCCGGGGCGACGATGGTGGGGTCCAGCAGCCGGATGTTGGAGGTCGTCGCCCGGTCGGCCGCGACCTGTTGCGCAGTGGTCTGGGCGTCGCCGCTGTAGTCGCGGTAGGTCACGACGTCCTCGGTCAGGCCGTAGGCCTGTCTGGTGGCCGTGATACTTCGACCGATGTATTCGCTTTCCTTCTGTGCGGCATTCGGTTTCACGCTGAACTGCTCGACGATCAACGGCCAGCCCGCGCCAACGATGAGTGACGACAGCAGCAGCAAGACGACGCCGATCGCGGGAATCCGCAAGTCGTGCAGCACGACCGCGGAGAACACGGCGACCGCACAGATCACCGCGATGGCCAACAGGATCAGCTTGGCGGGCAATACCGCGTTGATGTCGGTGTACCCCGCGCCGGTGAACGGCTTGCCACCACGGGTGTGGCTCAGCAGCTCGTAGCGGTCCAGCCAATACGCGAACGCCTTGAGCAACACCAGCGTGCCGACCACCGTGACCAGCTGGATGCGCGCGGACTTGCTCAGTGCCCCGCTGCGGCCGGCCAGTCGGATGCCTCCGAAGAGGTAGTGCCCCAAGAGATTCGCGATGAAGGCGAGGAACGTCGCGGCGAACAGATAGGTCAGCACCATTCGGTAGAACGGCAGGTCGAACGCGTAGAAGCCCAGATCCATGCCGAACTGGGGGTCGACGACGCCGAAGCTTCCACCGTGCAGGAACAGTTGCACCCGAACCCAGTCGGTCTGCGCGATGGCGCCTGCGATCACGCCGATGAAGACGGGGATGCCGATTCCGAAGAGCTTGAGCCGCGACATCGCGAGGGTGCGGTACCGGGCGATCGGATCGTTGGGCCCCGCAGTTGGAACGAAGACGGGGCGGGTGCGGTAGGCGAGCGCAAGCGCCGCGAACACGACCGTGCCGATCAGCGCAGCCACCACCACGAAGATGGTCAGTTTGGTGAACAGCGTCGTGGTGAACACCGAGCGATAGCCGAGTTCACCGAACCACAGCCAGTTGACCCATGCGTCGACCAGTTTCGGTCCGATCAACAAAAGCAGAACGGCCACGAGCGCAATCGCGATCAGAATCCGGCTCCGCCGGGTTAGCTTCGGCATCCTCGCCGCGGGCCGCATCCCCACTCGTCAACTCCAGTCCGGATAGCTCGTACTCATGACGTCGGACGAGGAGTCAGGCTCGATCATCCGTCGACGTGTCACAACTCTACGCAACGGTCGCGAAGGGACCGCTTAGCAACTGGGAGGTTCGCCACCAGCGGAATAGGTCTTGAGCCCCGAGACCGCGTCGGTGAGGGTGTCCACCTTGATGAGCCGCAACTCGTCGTCGTGGGCCGTCTTGGCCTCGGCGCAGTTGTCCGCGGGCACGAGAAAGGCCGTCGCACCCGCCTCGAGCGCCGCCTGCATCTTGTGAGTGATGCCGCCGATCGGGCCCACCTTGCCGTCACTGGTGATCGTGCCCGTGCCGGCGACGAACTTGCCCCCGTTGAGGTCTCCGGTGGTGAGTTTGTCGACGACGGCGAGGCTGAACATCAACCCGGCGGAGGGCCCGCCGATGTTGGCGAGGTTGAAGTCGATGGTGAACGGCGCCCACGGCGCGTCCAGCACTCCAATGCCCAGGAAGCCGTAGTCGCGGTCGGGGTTGTCCCCCAACTTGATCGTCGCGGTGCCCAACGCCCCGTTCTTGCGGCGATAGTCGACGACGAACGAGTCGCCGGGCTTGGTGGTCTTGAGCACCGCGGTGAACTCCTTGAGATTCGCCACCGGCTTGTTGTTCACCATGTCGATGGCATCCCCTGGCTCCAGAAGACCCGTCGACGGGCCCTTGTCGGCCACCGTCTGGACCGTCACCGCCGAGGGAAACTTCCCCAGGTACGACAACGCGGCGTATTCGGCGCTGTCCTCCGAGTTCTTGAAGTCCGTCGTGTTGGCCTTGTCGATGTCGTCCTTGGACTTGTCCGGCGGATAGATCAGATCGCGCGGCACCAGCTGATCACGGCCCGACAGCCACAGCGTCAGGGCTTGGCCGAGCGTTAGCCCGTCGCTCTGGGACACGGTGGTCATGTTCAGGTGCCCGGACGTCGGATGCACGTCGGTGCCCTGGATGTCGACGACCTGCTTGCCGTCGACCTCGCCAAGGGTGTCGAACGTCGGGCCGGGACCCAATGCCACGAACGGCACTGTCACCGCCGACAGAAGCACGCCGAAGGCCAATATCGGCACGACGGCCACCAGCACGGTCAAGATCCGCCTGTTCACGACGCCCACATTAGGGCTCATGGCTAGAAGATCCCCCGTCGCTCCGCTCCTGCCCGCAGGAATTCACTCTCAGCGTGACCCGCAACCTCACCTCCGGCGCGTCCGGTGAGTACCGTTGAAGCATGGCTGACCTGCCCTTCGGCTTCTCCCCGGGCGATGACCCCGATCCCGACAAGCGCAAGAAGGACCCCGACTCCGGTTCTGGGCCCGATCCCCTCGGCTTCGGCGGAGGCGACTTCGACATGGCCGACCTCGGCCAGATCTTCGCCAAGCTCGGCGAGATGTTCAGCGGTGCAGGCAACGTGATGGGGAGCGGCCAGCAGTCCGGACCGGTCAACTACGACCTTGCCCGCCAGCTGGCGTCGAGCTCGATCGGATTCGTCAAACCCGTGCCCGAGCAGACCAGCAGCGCCGTGGCCGACGCCGTCCGGCTGGCCGAGACGTGGCTCGATGGCGTCACCGCCCTCCCTGCCGGGACGACGCGGTCGGTCGCATGGACGCCGAGCGACTGGGTCGACAACACCATGAACACCTGGAAGCGGCTGTGCGACCCGGTGGCCGAGCAGATCTCGACGGTTTGGGCTTCGACGCTGCCCGAAGAGGCCAAGAGCATGGCCGGTCCCCTGCTGGCGATGATGTCGCAGATGGGCGGCATGGCGTTCGGTTCACAATTGGGTCAGGCCCTCGGCAAGCTGTCGCAAGAAGTGTTGACGTCCACCGACATTGGGATTCCGCTCGGTCCCAAGGGGGTGGCCGCCCTGATGCCGGAGGCCATCGAGGCACTTGGCGAGGACCTCGAGCAGCCACGCAGTGAGATCCTGATATTCCTGGCCGCCAGGGAAGCCGCGCACCACCGCCTGTTCAGCCACGTGCCGTGGTTGTCCAGCCAGTTGCTAAGCGCCATCGAGGCGTTCGCCAAGGGCATGAAGGTCGACACCAGCGGCATCGAGGGTCTGGCCCAGGGCTTCAATCCCGAGATGCTTGGCGATCCCGCAGCCATGGAGCAACTGCTCAATCAGGGCATCTTCGAGCCGAAGGCCACGCCCGAGCAGGTCTCGGCGCTCGAACGCCTCGAGACACTGCTCGCCCTGATCGACGGATGGGTGCAGACGGTGGTCGGCGAAGCGCTCGGCGACCGCATCCCCGGCACGTCCGCGCTCAGCGAGACACTGCGTCGCCGCCGCGCCACGGGCGGACCCGCCGAGCAGACGTTCGCCACGCTCGTCGGGCTCGAACTGCGGCCCCGCAAGCTGCGCGAGGCCGCGGTGCTGTGGGAGCGCCTCACCGCTGCGGTCGGCTCCGACGCCCGCGACGCGGTGTGGCAGCACCCCGATCTGCTCCCCGGCGCCGAGGACCTCGACGAGCCCGCTGCGTTCATCGACCGCATCGTCGGCGGCGACACCAGCGGCTTCGACCAGGCCATCGCCGACCTCGAACGCGAGCAGGACGGCTCTTAGTTCGGTCGACGCGCGGCCTGTGGATAACTGATTCGTCGGCAGGTGCTTTCGTGGCACAGTCGTCTTCGTGTTGCGGCATACGCTCAATCCCGCGCTACCGGTGCTCATCCGGCCGGACGGCGCCGTGCAGGTGGGCTGGGATCCGCGGCGGGCGAAGTTGGTCCGCCCGCCCGACGGGCTGACCGCACCGGCGCTGGCCGACCTGCTGCGGACCATGCAATCGGGCGTCGTCGTCGCCGAGTTGTGCACGTTGGCACTCAACCGCGGCATCGCCGAGGCAGCCGCGATGTCCGCGCTCGTCACGTCCCTGACCGAGGCGGGGCTTGTCACCATCGACCGTCCGCGGATGCGCTCGGCCTCCGTCCGCATCCATGGCCGCGGGCCGCTTTCGGATCTCCTGGCCAGCGGACTTCGATGTTCGGGGGCCAGAGTGCGCCACAGCAACCTCGGCCACGCCGGGGTTACGGCTGCCACGGCCGACCTCGTGGTGCTGACGGACTTCCTGGCCCCCGATCCGCGACTGGTGCGCGACCTGCACCGGGCGGAGGTGCCGCACCTGCCCGTTCGCTTCCGTGACGGCACCGGGTTGATCGGCCCCCTCGTCATTCCGGGTGTGACGAGTTGCCTGCGTTGCGCCGACCTTTACCGCAGCGACCGCGACGCCGACTGGCCTGCGGTGGCCGCCCAGCTTCGCGGCGCCGTGGGGAGCGCCGACAGGGCCACCGTGCTCGCCACCGCGGCATTGGCGCTCAACCAGGTGCACCGGGTCATCGGTGCAATCGGCGACGGGCACGACCCCCGCACGCTACCGACCCTGGACACGACGCTCGAGTTCGACGTCAACACGGGCACCACCACCGCCAGACGATGGTCACGGCATCCGCGCTGCGAGTGTTGACCCCGATTGCCACGACTTGCGTGCTTTTAGGCACTTGACATCGGACCACTCAGCGCGGTCGTGGACAATGGCCGGGTGGCAGACATCAGGCGCGGCCAAGCCGCCCGTAATGCGAAGTTGGCGAGCTTGCCCGTCGGCTTCGCGGGGCGCGCGGCACTCGGCTTCGGCAAACGGCTGACCGGCAAGTCCAGGGACGACGTCAACGCCGAGTTGATGGAGAAGGCGGCCAACCAACTCTTCACGGTGCTCGGTGAGCTCAAGGGCGGCGCGATGAAGATCGGGCAGGCGCTCTCGGTGATGGAGGCCGCCGTCCCCGAACAGTTCGGTGAGCCCTACCGCGAGGCGCTGACGAAACTCCAGAAGGACGCGCCACCGCTGCCGGCGGCCAAGGTGCACCGGGTGCTGGACGCCCAGCTCGGGACCAAGTGGCGCGACCGATTCAGCGCGTTCGACGACGAACCGATCGCGTCGGCCAGCATCGGCCAGGTGCACAAGGGCGTGTGGTCCGACGGCCGTGAGGTCGCCGTCAAGATCCAGTACCCCGGGGCAGACGAGGCCCTTCGCGCCGATCTGAAGACGATGAAGCGCATGGTGTCGGTGTTCAAGCAACTCGCCCCCGGCGCCGACGTCCAGGGCGTCGTCGACGAATTGATCGAACGCACCGAGATGGAGCTCGACTACCGGCTCGAGGCCGAGAATCAACGCGCCTTCGCCAAGGCGTACAAGGACCACCCGCACTTCGTCGTGCCCGCCATCGTCGCCAGCGCCCCAAAGGTGGTCATCGCGGAGTGGATGGAAGGCGTCCTGCTGTCAAAGATCATCCGCGAGGGCACCGTTGAACAGCGCGACCTCATGGGCACCCGGCTGTTCGAGCTCACCTACGACGCCCCGCGTCGGCTCGAAATGATGCACGGCGACGCGCATCCCGGGAACTTCATGTTGCTGCCCGACGACAAGATGGGCGTCATCGACTTCGGTGCCGTCGCCCCCATGCCCGGTGGCATCCCCGTCGAACTGGGCCTGACCGTCCGCTACGCGCAGGAGAAGGACTACGACAAGCTCCTGCCGACGATGGAG
Organism: Mycobacterium sp.; assembly: GCA_025966225.1. Lineage (GTDB taxonomy): Bacteria > Actinomycetota > Actinomycetes > Mycobacteriales > Mycobacteriaceae > Mycobacterium. The sequence continues at coordinate 8,971 of JAOPVI010000130.1, forward strand.
CGGGCCGGGTTCATCCAGAAGGGCCAGCAGGTGTCGATCACCGAGATCGACGACATGCTGCGTCAGTACGTGGAACCGCTGGAGGTCGACGTATTCCACTACACCCGCAAGTGGCTTCAGCGGATGGCGGCGCGCAACATGGACAACATCTCGGCAGACACGATCAGGACGGCCAGGCAGATGGACATCCCGGCCAAGTTGGCCATCCCGATGCGAGTCATCGCGTCCAACGTCGCGATCTCGTGTCAGCTGGACGCCCACATCCCCACCAAAGCCCTTGCGCTCGAACTGATTCCAGGATTCGCCGTCGAGGCCGCCTAGCGTTCGGCACGCTAGGCGGCTCTGCGACTACGCTGCAGCCGGGTTGGCCTCTGGGTTCTGCTCGGACTTCCGTGGCCGGCCACGGGGCCGCTTACGGGCGACGATCACACCACGCTCGACGATCTCTCCACCCCAGACGCCCCACGGCTCTTCACGTTCCAGAGCCGCGGTCAGGCACTCCCGCCGGATCGGGCAGTCCACGCACAAGGCCTTGGCCTGCTCCAGATCGGATGGGTTCTCGGCGAACCACAGGTCGGGTTCGCCGATGTGACACGGCAGCTCGGCTGTCTTGCAAGCCTTCCGGCACGTCTCGACCGACATGTCGACTTCCCTGCTTCCTGGTCGTTGTTCGTTCTGAGCCATCTGTCTGTCTTCGATGGATCTACGACCAAGTTGTTCGGGGAGGTCCGAAAAAAACTTTGGCCACGGATCCGGTGGTGTCGGGTCCGTGGCCTTTTGGCTTGTCGAGGCTTACCTAGGTGAGGCCCCTATTCACGGACGCGACGGTGGCGGCTGCGGCGTGGCGCTTGGGTTGCGGAATCGCATCCAGCGTCCCAATCGCGGAGTGAGCCGCCGGAGCGGTGGTGCCAGCGACATGGAAGGTCCACGACATAGCGACAACGCCTACTCCGTTGAGCGTGTTGAAACTTGTCATCTGAAGGACCCTCCTTTCGCGTGTGCTGTCCGTGCCCTAGTGGGCGCATTTGAGGTTAAGGCTAACACTCAAAACCCGCAAGCGATTTTCTGACCAGCGGCTTTGGCACGATTTTTGCGACGGTTGACCGTAATCACTTGCGCTGCCTCACGATCTCGAGCACGTCGGGCCCGAACTGCTCCAGCTTGCGTGCCCCGATGCCGGGGATCGCAACGAGCGCCGCGTCGTCGGTGGGCAGCGACTCGGCGATGGCGATCAACGTGTTGTCGGTGAACACCACGAACGCGGGCACGCTCAGCTGCTTCGACGTGGCGAGGCGCCACTCCTTGAGCTGCGCGAGCAGTTCCTCGTCGAGGTCCGAGGGACAGGTCTCGCAGCGGCGCAACATGATGGCGGCCGGGGTGGCCAGCGAACCGTTGCAGACGCGGCAGCGGGGGGTGGGACCGCGCTGACGCCGCGGCTTGTTCGGCACGGATTCACCGGATGCTTGCGGCGCCACTCCGTTGAGGAAGCGTGACGGGCGACGGCCTTGCCGCCCGCCCGGCTGACGCGCCAACGCCCAACTCAACGCCAAATGTATTCGGGCCCTGGTGATTCCGACGTAGAGCAGACGACGCTCCTCCTCGACGGGCTCACTGTCGGCGCCGTGGGAGAGCGCGTGCGAGATGGGCAGCGTGCCGTCGGCCAGCCCGACCAGGAACACCGCGTCCCACTCCAGCCCCTTCGCGGCGTGCAGCGACGCCAGGGTGACACCCTGCACGACCGGCGGGTGCCGCGAGTCCGCCCGCTGGCGCAGTTCGGTCAACAGCGCGCGGAAGTCCAGCGTCGGCCGCGCAGCGACCTCGTCGTCGACGAGTTCGGCCAGCGCGGTCAGCGCCTCCCACCGTTCGCGGGCCTTGGTGCCCGTCGGCGCTTGGGCCGTGAGCCCCAACGGCTCGAGCACCGCCCGCACCACGTCGGGCAGTTCGCCCTCGGTGTCTCCTTCGGCGGACCGCTCGCTGGCGCGTTGCAAGGCGACCAGCGCCTGCCGAATCTCCTGACGGCTGAAGAACCCTTCGCCGCCCCGCACCTGGAACGCGACGCCTGCCTCGGTGAGCGCCTCCTCGTAGACCTCCGATTGCGCGTTGATGCGGTACAGCACCGCGATCTCCGACGGCGTCGTGCCTGCCTCGATCAGCTTGCGGATGTCCTTGGCGACGGCGTTCGCTTCCGCCACCTCGTCGGGATGCTCTCCGAACGTGGGCACGGGCCCGGGATCGCGCTGCCCGACGAGGTGCAGCTTGCTACCCGCCATCCGGCCGCGCGCCGCTGCAATGACGCGGTTGGCCAGCGACACGACCTGAGGGGTGGACCGGTAGTCGCGTTCGAGCCGAACGACCGCGGCGTCGGGGAACCGGCGCGAGAAGTCCAGCAGGTAGCCCGGCGTCGCGCCGGTGAACGAATAGATGGTCTGGTTGGCGTCCCCCACGACGGTGAGGTCGTCGCGCTCGCCGAGCCAGGCATTCAGCACCCGCTGCTGAAGCGGGGTGACGTCCTGATACTCGTCTACGACGAAACAGCGGTAGCGGTCCCGGAACTCCTGGGCGACCGCCGAATCGTTCTCGATGGCCGCCGCGGTGTGCAGCAGCAGATCGTCGAAGTCCAGTAGCGCCGTCCCGTCGCGGCGGGCCTTGGCGGCCTCGTAACCCGCGTACACGGTCGCGATCTTGGCGGCGTCGAGGGGGATGTCACGGCCGGCCTTCGCGACGGCCGCGGCGTAGCCCTCGGGGCTGATCAGCGACGACTTCGCCCATTCGATCTCACCGGCGAGGTCACGGACGTCGTCCGTGCTGACCTGAATGGCCGCCCGGTTGGCCGCCTGGGCCACGACGCCGAACTTGCTGTCGAGCAGTTCCCACCCGGTATCGCCGACCACCCGCGGCCAGAAGTAGTGCAACTGCCTGCGCGCGGTGGCGTGAAACGTCATCGCCTGGATGGCGCCCGTGCCTGCGCCCGCCTCGTTGTCCAGGCCGCGCAGCCTGGCCCGCATTTCGCCTGCGGCGCGCTGGGTGAACGTCACCGCCAGCACCTGGCCCGGCGCGACGTGACCCGCGGCCACCAGGTAGGCGATGCGGCGAGTGATGGTGCGGGTCTTGCCGGTGCCCGCGCCCGCGAGCACGCACACCGGACCGCGGGGGGCCATCACCGCCTCCCGCTGCTCTTCGTCCAGATCGTCGATGAGGGCCCGCAACGCAGCGGAGCCGGCCGTCGGAGCCTCGAGGGACATGGCGTCCATCTTGGCAGTGTCCGGCGACAAACCGCGGCTCTGGGCGGGGCATGTTGGGGCGGTCGGATATGTTGAATCTGCTATGAGTGACCAACTGACCATGTACACCACCTCGTGGTGTGGCTACTGCTTTCGACTCAAGACCGCATTGAAGTCCGAGGACATCACCTGGACCGAGGTCGACATCGAGGCCGACCCTGCCGCGGCCGAGTTCGTCGGTTCGGTGAACGGCGGCAACCACGTCGTCCCCACGGTCAAGTTCGCCGACGGGTCGACACTCACCAACCCCAGCGCGAAGGCCGTGAAGGCGAAGCTCGCCCGTTAGGCCGCGACCAGCATGGTCAATTAAGGCGACGCTACCCAGGATTCGATGATCTCCCGCGCGATGGAGATCGATCCCGGCAGCAGCAACCGCGACGGCGAATCACTGCTCCAGTCCCCGTCTTCGAGTGCCGCCCGCACCTCGGCGCGGGTGAACCAGTCCGCCTCGGCGATCTCGCCGTCGCTGAACACGAACTCCTGCTCGGGATCACCGATCGCGTGGAAGCCCACCATCAGGGAACGTGGGAACGGCCACGGCTGACTGCCCAGATAGCGCACATCACTGACCGTCAGCCCGATCTCCTCGGCCACCTCCCGAACGACACAGGACTCGAACGACTCGCCGGCCTCCACGAAACCCGCGATCAACGAGAAGAGTCGCTCGGGCCACATCGTCTGGCGCGCGAGCACCGCGCGATCGTGGCCGTCGTGAATCAGGCAGATGACCGCTGGGTCGATGCGGGGGAACTCCTCGTGGCCGTTCGTCGCGTTGACGCGCGACCACCCGCTCTTGAACGACTTGGTCGGCGCTCCGTCAATCGCGCTAAACCGCGCGCTGTCATGCCAATTCAGCAGCGCCGTCGCGGTGGCCACCAGCTGTGCGCTCACGTCGTCGAAGACCGGCCCCGCCCTGCGCAGGTCGAGCACCTCCGATTCGACGGTGGGATCGTCGGGGCCCTCGAGGGCACTGCGAACCGCCCAGACGTGCCGTCCGTCGTCGAGGCGTCCGAGGAACACCGCGTGCTCGTCGGGGGTCTTGGAGTGCTTGGCCGCCCGGCCGAGCACGACGCGCCCCCCGGAGATCAGCACCTGATTGCGCCGGTCCACGCGCAACAGCAGCGCGTCGCCCCACCCCGCGACGGCCGCATCCACGTCCGTGCGCAGCACGTCGGCGCGGTCGGCACCCACCCGGGAAAGGAGCGGGACGTTCCGCAGCTGGAAATCCGCCATCTAGTTCAGTGCTCCGAATCCGCGCTCTTGATGTACAGCAGTTGATCGCCCAACTCGACGGCATCGGCCCCCGGCGAGTCGGCCCGCAGCAGTTCGCCGTTGCGCACGACGCCGAGCACGATGTCGTGCAGATGCCGGGCCGAACCGCCGACCTCGCGCGGTTCGACCGCGCGCTGCGCAAGCCCGAAACCTGCATCGGGGGTCAGCAGGTCCTCCATCACCTCGACGACGGTCGGGGTCTTCCTGGCGATGCCAAGCAGCCGGCCGGCCGTCTCCGACGTCACGACCGTCGTGTTGGCGCCCGACTGGCGCAGCAGATGCTGGTTCTCGCCTTCCCGCACGGCCGCGATGATCTGGGCGTCGGGTGCGAGTTCGCGCGCCGTCAGCGTGACCAGCACCGCCGTGTCGTCGCGATTGGTCGCGACGATTATCGCCTTGGCGTGCTGGGCGCTGGCCAGCCGCAGCACGTCGGAGTCGGTGGCACTCCCCTGCACGGTCACCAGACCCGCGCTCTTCGCACGCTCCAACGCGGCTGGGTTCTCATCGACGACGACGATCTCTGCAGGCGTGATTTCATCGCTGATCATGGCGGCTACGGCGGTCCTGCCCTTGGTCCCGTAACCGACCACGATGGTGTGGTTGCGCACGTTCTTCCTCCATCGCTGAATCTTCAGCGCCTGCCGCGACTGGGTGGTCAGCGTCTCGACCGTGGTACCGATGAGCACGATCAGGAACGCGATACGCAACGGGGTGATCACGAGTACGTTGATCAGCCTCGCCGACGGGGTCACCGGGGTGATGTCACCGTAGCCCGTGGTCGACAGCGACACCGTGGCGTAGTACAGGCAGTCAAGAAACGACAGCGGATTGTTGGGATCCGGAGCGCTTTCGATGTCGCGGTAGCCGTTGCGGTCGAAGTAGACGATCAGCACGGCCGCGAACAACGCTGCGAGGGCGTAGACCACGCGCATCGCGATCTTGCGCGCCGGGCTGATGAACGGCTCGGGGATGGTGAGGATGTCGACCAGGTCGGCATCCGGACGATCCGTCAGATTTTGGTCGAGCCGCGCCAGCCGCCGACGCAACCTACCCTTGGCCACGAGGGCCGATCATTCGCCTCTGGCGCAGCACAGCACAATGTAACCATGACCTCCCTCACCTCATCGGTCGACAGTGTTACCACGCAGGTACCGAGCCAACGTCCGGCCCAGCGCATGGGCGCGATGCTCGTCGGCATGGGCATCCTGCACTTCGTCGCCCCGAAGCCGTTCGACACGATCGTGCCCGCCGAACTGCCGGGCAGCGCGCGGCTCTACACCCTGGCCTCGGGCGTCGGGGAGGCGGCGACGGGCGCAATGCTGTTGGTCCCGCGTACCCGGCGTCTTGGCGCACTGGCCGCGGTCGCACTGTTCCTCGCCGTGTTCCCGGCCAACGTCAATACGGTGCGGCTGTGGTGGAGCAAGGGCTGGCCCGTACGCATCGGCGCGATCGCCCGGCTGCCGCTGCAGTACCCGATGATCACCGGGGCGCTCAGGATCTACCGTAACGCCCCGCGTTAAGCGGCCTCCAGCAGTTGGGCGAGCTCGTCCACGCCGGGCAATGCCGAAGGCGTGACGGTGCGCCCACTGCGCACGTAGTGGAAGGCCGCCCGCACCGAGGCGACCGGGACGCCGTGTGTCTCCGCCCAGGCCAGTCGGTAGACGGCCAACTGAATCGCATTGTCCTGCAATGCTTCCTCGGTGGCTGGTGGATCGCCGGTCTTCCAGTCCACCACGGTGAACCCGCCGTCATGGTCGGCGAAGACCGCATCGATGCGACCACGCACCACGGTGCTGCCGATCATCATGTCGAAGGGCACTTCGACGTCGATGGGCGTGCGCGCCGACCACGGCGAGACGACGAACGCATTCTGCAGGTCCGCGAGCCGGTCTGCGTCGGCGCGACCCAGCTCGCCGTCGACCGCCCCAGGCAGGTCCTCGAGGTCGAAGAGCCGCTCCGCACGAAAGAAGCGTTGCACCCAGTCATGGAAAGCCGTGCCCAGCAACGCATGTGGGTCGGGCCGCGCGGGAAGCCGCCGCTGTAGCCGGGCGGCCGCGCCATCGGGGTCGCGGCCGACGTCCACCAGCGCGCTGACGGACAGTTGCGGCGGCAGTGCTAGCGGCGGGTGCACCCTGGCGCGCTCGCGTTCGGCCAGCAGCGCATCGACATCGGTCACCAGGCCGTCGACGTCGCCGAACTCGGGAGGCGTGTCACTTGCCATGGCTGCGGCGACCATCGCCGCTCCCGCCTCGACGCCACCACGGTCCGCGCCTGCCGGTTCCGCGGGCCACATGCGTTCGATCACCTTATTGCGCAACGGATTCAGCTCGCCGTCCGCGGGCTCGGAGGCCCAGGTCTCGACGACTCCACACGGTGCGCCCGCCGCCGCCGACCGGTCGATGACGTCCCGGATCTCGACGAGGAAGTCCGACGGCCCGCGCGGCCGTGACTCGGTGGCGCCCCAGTGGTGGCCCGACAGCAGCAACGTGTCCTCGGCCCGGGTGATCGCCACGTAAAGCAGTCGGCGCTCCTCGTCGATACGGCGCTGGTCTAGACTGCGCTTGTGTTCGTTTATCTTGTCGGACAGCGCCTTTCGGTCATTCACGTCCGAGGTGTCGAGTACGGGTACCCCGTGTTCCGACACCGTCGCCCGGTCCCCGCGCAGCAGCGGCGGCAGCTCGGCGGCATCGGTGAGCCAGGATCTGCGGGCCGCCGTCGACGGGAACACCCGTCCACTCAGGTGAGGCACGGCGACTACCTGCCACTCCAGCCCCTTGGCGGCGTGGACGGTGAGAATCTGCACGCGGTCCTTCGCGACCGCGACCGCGACCTCGGCGGGCGCGAGACCGTTCTCGACGTCCATGGCCGCGTCGAGGAAGGCCAGCAGGCCGCTCAGCGTCGCTGCCGGACGCGCGGCGTAGTCCGCCACCACGTCGGAGAATGCGTCAAGGTGCTCGGTGCCTGCCCATCCGGCGGAAACCGTTTGCGCGGCCCGCACTTCGGCATCCACGCCCAGAGTCCGGCGCACCTCGGCGACGAGCTCGGGCAGTGGGTGGTGCAGCTGCGCGCGCAACGCGGTCAGCTCTCGGCTCAGCCGGACGATCCTGGCGTGACCGGCCCGCGAGTAACGGTCTGCGCGGCCCGGATCGCAGATGGCGTCGGCCAGACATGCGGCGTCGGCGTCGCGCGCGGCGGACGCGACGACGCCGTCGGCCGAAGTCCGGTCAGCGCCAGGCCCGTCCAATTCCACTGCGCGGCGCCACAACGCAGCCACATCCGAAGCGCCGAGTCGCCAGCGCGGTCCGGTGAGCACTCGCATCGCGGCGACTCCGGCCGTCGGGTCGGCGGCCAGCCGCAGCATCGCGACCACGTCGGCGACCTCGGGCACCGTCAGCAGCCCCGCCAGCCCGACGACCTCTACGGGGACACCGCGCGCGGTGAGCGCATCGGCCATCGGGGCAGCATCCGCGTTGCGCCGCACCAGCACAGCCGTCGTCGGGAACGGCCCACCCGACACGCGGACGGCGTCGTACCGCGCGGCGATGTGGTCGGCAACCCAACCCCGTTCGGTCGATACGTCGGACAACAACGCGCACCGCACCTCGCCCGGCGGAGCGTCCGGTCGAGGCAACAATTCGCGTACCGCGACCGACCGGCGGCGGGCCTGCACGGACACCGCATTGGCCAGATGCAGTGCCCGCGGCGGGTTGCGCCAGCTGGTGCGTAGTTCGAGCGTCGGCGCGGCGGTACCGTCCGAGAGGCAGAAGTCGGTGGTGAACCGTGGCAGGTTGGTCGCCGAGGCCCCACGCCATCCGTAGATCGACTGGATGGGATCCCCGACCGCGGTGAGGGCCAGTTCGTCGTCGACTCCCCCGCCGAACAGCGACGACAACGCGATGCGTTGGGCATGGCCAGTGTCCTGATACTCATCGAGCAGTACCACCCGGTAGCGCTGGCGCAGCTTGGCACCGACCGCGGGGAACCTCGAGGCCAGCCGCGCCGCCGCGGACATCTGCATGCCGAAGTCCATGACGTTGTCCTGGCACATCCTGCGGTGTAGCGCGTCGACGAGCGGGATCAGCTCGGTGCGCTCGGTCTGCGCGGCCAGCACCCCGAGCAGCTCCCGGGTGGGCCCGTGGTCGCGTTGCCGAGGTCCGGCGGGCAGGGTGTGCACCAGGCGTTCCAGTTCGAGCTGGGTGTCGCGCAACTGTTCGGTCTCGACGAGGTGCTCGGCGAGTTGACCCGCGAGCCTCAGCACCATCGCGGTGAGCGCCCCAGGGGTCTTCTCGGTGTTCAACTGTCCCGGATGATCGCAGACCACGCGAAACGCCAACTGCCACAACTCGGTTTCGCTCATCAACCGGGTGGCCGGCTCGACCGGCAGCAGCAGCCCGTGCTCACGCAACAGCGTGCCCGCGAAGGCGTGGTAGGTGCCAATGGCCGGGTGCTCGTCGACGATGGTGTCACCGCCAGGGACGAGGCCAGCGCCTGCGAGCCGGGCCAGCCTGGTCCGTACGCGTCGCATCAGTTGGCCGGCTGCCTTGCGCGTGAACGTCAGCCCGAGCACCTGCCCCGGGTGCGCGTAGCCGTTGGCGACCAGCCAGACGACCCGGGCGGCCATGGTCTCGGTCTTGCCTGCGCCCGCACCTGCGACGACCACCAGCGGCCCCGGCGGGGCGGAGATCACGGCGGCCTGTTCGTCCGTTGGGGTAAACAGCCCAAGGGCATCGGCCAACTCGGCCGGACCGTACCGGTCCGTCACGACCGACCACCGAGCGCGGCCTGGGCGGGACACATCGCCTGCACCGGGCAGTGGGCGCAACCGTCGTTGACACGCGCCATGAATTGCGGGCCCTGGCTGGCAGCGACGGCTTCCCGCACGCTGGCCCGCCAGTCCTCGCAGGCCTGCGGCGTCAAGGCGTCCTGATCTCGTTCCGTGGCACCGGATGCGCCGGGCTTGCCCAGGTAGACCAGGCGCCCGCCGCCTGCCTCGTCGCCTTCCGGCAGCAGCCCTTCGGCGATGGCCAGCTGGTACATCGCCAGCTGCGCGTGACGTTGGGCGTCGTCCTTGCTGACGGGACTCTTCCCGGTCTTGAGGTCGACGACCACCAACCTGCCCTCGGCGTCCCGCTCGAGCCGGTCCACCCGCCCGCGCACTCGCACCCCTGGCCCGTCCTCACCCGGTGACAACACCCCGTCGACGTCGACCTCCGAGCCGACCTCGGTGAACTCCTGACGCGTCTGCGCGTGCCACTGCGCGAACGTAGACAGCATGGTCCGGTGGCGCTCGAGTTCGTTGGCGGAATACCACTGCGAGTCGAAAGGCAGTTCTGCCCATACCCGTTCGAGCTCAGCCTGCATCTGATCCTCGGTGGCGCCCGGGTTGGACACCAGCGCATGCACCAGCGATCCGAGTGCCGACCGCACGTCCCGGCCATCGGTACCGCCGTGACGTTCCATCAACCAGCGCAACGGGCAATCCGTGAGGGTCTGCAACGTCGACGGCGACATCGTCACCACGTGGTGCTCGCCCGACCACAGCGGTTCCTCGGTGGACGAAGCGGTCGCGACATGCCACTGCGTCGGGCTGGCCCCGGGCACGCCCGCGGCCGCGAGGCGCGCCAGTTGTGCTGCCGCACAGGCCCGCGCGTCGTCGTCGACGGATTCGTGCGGCGCGCACACCAGAGCGCGCAACCGCCCAACCACTGCCGCCGGGACGAGCACACGCGGTGCGCGGACGGGTTCGACGTCGTCGCCGGGGTCGTCGCCGGGGCCGGCATCGGTGGTCAGCGCCGCGAGTTCGTCGCAGAAGACCGATGGCAGTTCCGCCTCGTCGCCGTCGCCGTCCACCGCGGTCACCAACACGCGCGTGCGTGCTCGACCCAACGCCGACAACAGCAGCCGGCGTTCCTCGGCGAGCAGGGGCGCCCTGGTGGAAACGCCCGGCTCGGCCACGCCGTCGATGACGTCGACCAACTGCTGGGTGGCGAGCACGCCACCACGCGGAACGGTGTTGGGCCACAAGCCTTCCTGTAGCCCCGCGATCACGACGAAGTCCCATTCGCGGCCCAACGCGGCATGAGCGGACAGCACCGTCACCGCGTCAGCGGCCGAGCGGTCGCCACGGCCCGCCGCGGGCAACACCATCGCGCGAACGTGATCGACGGCGCCGCTCAGCGTGGCCCCGGTGGTACGCGCGACGTACTGCTCGGTGACGTCGAACAGCGCGGTCACTGCGTCGAGGTCACGTCCGGCCTGCGCCCCAGCCGACCCGCCACGCTCGACGGCGCTGCACAACCTGCGCTGCAACCCCGATTGGTGCCACGCCTGCCACAACGTGAAGCGCGGGTCCTCACCCCTTGCGGCGCTGCGGCGGGCCGCCGTGAGCACTGCGCGCACGCGCTTCAGCGGGCGGGCAAGCTGGTCGGGTAGCTCGACCGCATATCCATCGAGCACGCCAACCACGAGGTCGCCGAAGTCCCGCGTGCCGCCGTCGGCACGACGCAACGTCCGGCGCAGCTGTCGTAGTGACACCGGGTCCACCCGTCCGATGGGACCAGTCAGCAGGGCGAGGGCGTGCTCACTCGATAGCCCGCCCGACGCGACGTCGAGCACCGTCAGCAGCGCGGCGACCGTCGGGTGATCGGCCGGAGCGACGTCGGGCGTCGGCTGGTCGACGGGCACCCCCGCGGCCGACAGAGCCCGGATGAGGGCGGCCCCGGCCCGCGGTACCGAGCGCACGATGACGGCCATCTGCGACCACGGCACGCCGTCGACGAGGTGTGCGCGGCGCACGGCATCGGCGATGAGTGCGGATTCGGCGTGCGGTGACGCCGCGAGGCGCACGCTGACCGATCCCGCCCGGTCGGCGGCGCTGGTGAGCGTCCGGGTGGCGTCGGCCCCTGGTAGCCGACTGGCGACGCCTGTGATGGCCCGCGCCACCGCCGGAGCACACCGATGCGACTCGGAAAGGATGACGACCGGCTCGTCGTCTCCGCGTAGCATCGCCGGGTCCGCCCCGCGGTATCCGAACACGGATTGGCTTGGGTCCCCGGCGATCACGGTGAGCTCAGCACCGCAGGCCAGCACGCGCACCAGGCGCGCGGCCTGCGGGTCGAGATGCTGGGCGTCGTCGACCAACAACAGCCGAATCCGGGCCCGCTCGGCGGCCAGCAGGTCGGGATCGGCGGCGAACGCCTCGAGTGCGGCACCGACGAGTTCGGCGGCCCCCAGCGCGGGCACCGTGGCCTGCGGAGCCGCCATGCCCACCGCCGAACGCAACAGCATGACCTGTTCGTAGACCTGAGCGAACTGGCCTGCGGCCACCCATTCGGTGCATCCCTTGCGCCGGCCGATGCGTTGCAGCGCAACGGGATCAACCCCCCTTTCGGCGCAGCGAGCCAGGAGATCGCGGAGTTCGGTGGCGAATCCGACGGTGCTCAGCGCAGGACGCAGCTGGACTGGCCAGGAGACCGATGCGTGGTCACCGTCCTCGAGGTCACCGGCGAGCAGCTCGCGAATGATGCCGTCCTGCTCGGCGGTGGTGATCAAGCGGGGCGGCGGATCGCCGTTGCGCTGAGCCGCCAGCCGCAGGATCGCGAACGCGTAGGAATGGACCGTGCGCACCAGTGGTTCGCGCACCGCCGCGCGGCCGTCGCTCAGCACCGCTGCCGTGACGGCCGCCCTGGCGTTGACGCCCAGCCTGGCCGAACCCGTCAGCAGCAGAATGGATTCCGGATCGATTCCGCTGGCGACGTGGGCCGCGGCCGCGCGGACCAGCAGAGCCGACTTGCCCGTGCCAGGCCCGCCAAGCACGCGCACGGTGCCGCGCAACCCTGGCCCGGCCAGTGCGTCGGGCGAAAGCGCGGAGCGTGGAGCGGACATGGAAGAAATGACACCACGGGGGTCCGACAAACAATGCCGGCGGGCAGGAGCGGAGCGACCCGGGGAGTGTGCCCCGTCGGGCGGGCTGGCAGCATCGTCGACGTGACCCAAGTTTTGAACGTGTACCGCTTCGGACCGGCGCGGCCTGCGCAGATATTGGCCATCCACGGGTTGACGGGTCACGGCCAACGCTGGGCGACCCTCGCCGGTCACCTCTCGGAGTTCGCCATCACCGCTCCCGACCTGTTGGGGCACGGTCGATCGTCGTGGGACGCGCCATGGAGCATCGACGCGAACGTCGCTGCGCTGGCCGCGCTGCTCGATGCCGACGCGACCGGCCCGTTGGTCGTCGTCGGCCATTCGTTCGGCGGCGCGATCGCGCTGAGCCTCGCCGCGGCGCGGCCAGACCTGATCTCGGAGTTGGTGTTGCTCGATCCCGCCGCCGGACTCGACGGGGGCTGGATGCGCGAGATCGCCGACCAGATGTTGGCCTCACCCGACTACCCCGACCGGGCCGAGGCCCGCGCCGAGAAGGTCGACGGATCGTGGGGCGAGGTCGACGTCAGCGAGGTCGAACGTGAGCTCGACGAACATTTGATCTCGTTGCCCAACGGCCGAATAAGTTGGCGCATCAGCGTTCCCGCGATGATGTCGTACTGGAGCGAGTTGGCCCGTCCGATCGCGGTGCCCGCTGCGGGAACCCCGACGACGTTGATCCGGGCCACCCGCACCCAGCCGCCCTATGTGTCGGACGAACTGGTGACCCGGCTGCGGGATCGGCTCGGATCCGACTTCACCTCGATGGACTTCGATTGCGATCACATGGTCGCGCAAGCCAAACCGGCCGAGACCGCTGCAGTGATCCTGGCCAAACTCGCCGCGAGCTAGGCATGGCCCAGCTCACCGAGGAACAGGTCGAGGCGGTGCGCGCACTCGTCGCGTCGATACCGGCGGGCAGGGTGTCCACCTACGGTGACATCGCCGATGCGGCAGGGCTTTCCAGTGCACGCATCGTGGGCTGGGTCATGCGCACGGACTCGTCGGATCTGCCGTGGCACCGGGTCATCGGCGCGTCGGGCCGGCCGGCGCCGCATCTGGTGACGCGTCAGCTGGAACTCCTGCGCGCCGAAGGCGTGCTGGCCAAGGACGGACGGCTGCCGCTACGCGAGGTCCGGCACGAGTTCCCGCCGAGACAGTAGCCAGGGTTGTTGAGCGAGCCGTTCAACGACAGTGAACGTGATTTCGGCGAAATCGGCAGGCCTACAGGATCAGCCGGACCAACGCGGCCGTGCGCGCCAGCCCGGGGAAGGCCGCTGCCGTCGAGCGTGGATGCAGCGCATGCACTGCCAAGCGGAACATCAACGCGCGCAACAACATCTGTGGCCACTCGGGTAGCGATGACCACCGCTCGACCAGTCCGTCGTCGGCCTCACCCCACGCCAGCGCGTCGACCACCACGACGCCGGCTGCCCAAGGACCCGGTCGCCAGTACGGCGTGATGTCGGTGATGCCTGGTGCCGCCGTCCCCGCGAACAGGACGGTGCCGTAGAGATCGCCATGCACCAGCTGACTGGGTCCCCTGGTGGGTCGACGCAACCTGGCCAGTTGGCCGATGAGTTCCACCGAACGTGCACCGTCAGCCGAACCGGGAGCCACCCGCGCGCCGGGCGGCAGCGCGTGCAGTGGCCGGTCCTCCCACGCCGCGCGGTCGGCGGCAATGAAGACGTCAACGTCGGACCATGGCACCCCTGGCGGTTGGGTGAGGAATCGGGGCCGTTCGAGTTTCGCGGTCGCTTCGTGCAGGCGAACTGCGGCCGAAACCACTTCGTCGTGACGAGGTTCGGGGGTTCCGGTGACGAACGTGTCGGCCCGCCAACCCGCGACGACGTATCGTCCGTCGGTCGAGCGGACCGGCCTGGCCAGTCGCACCCCGTCGACGAAGAGCGTCTCGCGGACCTTGGCCGACCAAGCGGCGCGGGCGTGATCGCCGACCATGGACACCACGACTTCGCCGCAGCGCCAGCCACCTTCCCAACTCGAGCCGAGTAGCACCGGCGCAACACCGGTGAGGCCGAACGCCACCAGCACATGATCAGGTGGCCGGTCGACAGTCACAGAGCTCAGCCTATGCCGTGGCCCGGCTAACGAGCGCTCAGTACATCACCATGTCGGGTTCGAGTTGTCTGGCCCACGCGACGATGCCGCCCTGCAGGTGCAGCGCATCGGAGAATCCCGCCTTCTTCACCGCTGCGAGGGCCTCTGCGGAGCGCACCCCGGTCTTGCAGTACAAGATCGGCGTGCGGTCGTGCGGCAACTTCGCCAGTCCGTCGCCCGCCTCGAGCGCCGACTTGGGGATCAATTCAGCGCCGTCGATGTGGTTGATGTCCCACTCCACCGGCTCACGGACGTCGATGAGCGCGACTTTACGGCCGGAATCCAGCATGTCGCGCAATTCGCGCGGAGTGATCGTCGAATCGACGGCGGCCTCGGCGGCGGCCTCCGACACCACGCCGCAGAACTCCTCGTAATCGATGAGCTCCGTGATCTTTGGAGTCGTAGGATCCTTGCGAATCTTGATGGTGCGGTAGGTCATGTCGAGCGCGTCGTAGACCATCAGGCGACCGAGCAGTGGATCGCCGATGCCGGTGATCAACTTGATGGCCTCGGTGCCCATCACCGACGCGATCGAGGCGCACAGGATGCCGAGCACTCCGCCTTCGGCGCACGACGGAACCATTCCCGGCGGCGGCGGTTCCGGATACAGGTCGCGGTAGTTGAGCCCCCGCTCTTTGCCGTCCGGGTCGGGGGGTGCGTCCTCCCAGAACACCGAGACCTGGCCCTCGAACCGGTAGATGGAACCCCACACGTAGGGCTTGCCTGCCAGCACGGCGGCATCGTTGACCAGGTAACGGGTCGCGAAGTTGTCGGTGCCGTCCAGGATCAGGTCGTACTGGTCGAAGAGTTCAACGGCGTTGTCCGGCTCGAGCCGAACCTCGTGCAACCGAACGTCGACCAGCGGGTTGAGCTCCAGGATGGAATCCCGCGCGCTCTCGGCCTTCGAGCGGCCGATGTCGGACTGACCATGGATGATCTGGCGCTGCAGGTTGGATTCGTCGACCACGTCGAACTCGACGATTCCGATGGTTCCCACCCCGGCGGCGGCCAGGTACAACAGCGCCGGCGAACCCAGCCCACCTGCGCCGATGACCAGTACGCGGGCGTTCTTGAGCCGCTTCTGCCCGTCCACCCCGAGGTCGGGAATGATCAGGTGGCGGCTGTAGCGTGCGACCTCTTCACGCGTGAGCGCGGCAGCAGGCTCGACCAACGGCGGTAATGGTGTCACCGGTT
Organism: Mycobacterium sp.; assembly: GCA_025966225.1. Classification (GTDB taxonomy): domain Bacteria; phylum Actinomycetota; class Actinomycetes; order Mycobacteriales; family Mycobacteriaceae; genus Mycobacterium. Next base: position 24,756 of record JAOPVI010000130.1, read on the forward strand.
CGCTCCTCGTTCGAAGTCATCGACCTGGATTCATCACACCAGGCACAGTCATTCAACGGCAATCCCCTTGCATACCTTCCCGGCGGGTCCGGCTGGGTCGTGCGCGAGCGTGCGTGTTCTGCCGCGCAGGTTCGGCGTGTCGTGTACCAACACGCACGCTCGCGGGAGACGAAGGAACCGATCAGTCAGGCGATCGGGTACGGCCACGGATTGAAGCGGCAGGTTCTGCCGTCCGGCTTGACCGAATCGGGGTCGAACCGTGCGTCGTCGTCGTTGTTGGTGGAGAACGTCTGCTGCATCATCACCGGGGCGAGCGCGCCGTTCTCGCCGCATGGTTCGTGCTTCTGATACCCGATGGCGTGCCCGACCTCGTGGTTGATCAGATACTGACGGTAGGAGCCGACGTCCCCTTGGAACGGCACCGCGCCACGCACCCACCGGGCCTCGTTGACGAACACCCTGGATTGGTCGCCCAGGTAGGCGGGGTTGTAGCAGGAGGACTCGAGGGGGATGTCGTAACCGCACCCCTCGCGCACCGTCAACGGTGAGGTCAGCGAGACGCGGAAGTCCGGTTGCTGCCCGGAAGCCTCGTCGATGCGGGTGAACGCGAACTGCGGGTTGTGCGTCCAACTCTTGGGATTGGACAGCGTCTCGCTGACCATGCGTGCGAAGGCTTCATCGCCGCCGAACGCGGTGGTGTCGACCCCGTCCTCCACCTCGACCGTGTACTTGAACGACTTCGTGGCACCCTGGCCGACCTTGTCGGTCGTACCTGGCACGACGCGCCAGGTCTTGGCGCCGGTCTCGTTGATGGGCCCGCCATCCGGAAGGATGCCGGTCGGCAGGTCGGCGTCGAATTGCGTCATGCCCTTCGGAGGCGCCCCGATGATCGCGGTGCTTGGCGCCCCGATGGTCGGCGGCCCCTGAATGGGTCCGGCCGCATCCACGGGTTGCGTCACCACGGTGCCGGTGAACGTTTGGTAGAGCACCAGACCCGTGATGACGACGAGCACCGGCAGGGCGTAGGCGCGCCAGCCGTAGGTGGACAAGAAGCGGCCGAGCCACGTCTGCTTGCGATACTGCCGTCGGTCCTCGCGGTTGGTCCGCAGACGTCCCTCGTCACCCGCCAACGGGTCGCGCTGCGCGCGCAGCGGCTCCCGCCATTCATTGCGCAGCACCGGCGCGCGGTTCCCCCCACGGCGCCCCGGGTCGTAGGTCACCGGTCCAGAATGGCATAGACCGCAGTGTGGGCGGCCCTGACGCGCCACCGGACCTGTCGATGACACGCACCTTCAGCCGCTAGTAGTAGTGTCGAACCGATGAGCGAGCTAGCCAACACTGCCGAGCGGAGGGGTGGGAAGACCTCCAACGGCGACGCAGCTCCCAGTGGTAACAGGCGCGGTAATCGGCTGCCCCGAGATGAGCGCCGCGGACAGTTGCTCATCGCGGCCAGCGAGGTCTTCGTCGACCGTGGTTATCACGCGGCGGGCATGGACGAGATTGCCGATCGCGCGGGTGTCAGTAAGCCCGTGTTGTACCAACACTTCTCATCGAAGCTCGAGCTGTATCTGGCGGTGCTGCAACGCCACGTCGACAATCTGGTCTCCGGTGTTCGACAGGCCCTGGTTACGACCACCGACAACCGGCAGCGGCTGAGCGCCGCGGTAGGTGCCTTCTTCGACTTCATCGACCACGACGGCCAGGGCTACCGGCTCATCTTCGAGAACGACTACGTCACCGAGCCGCAGGTGTCCGCGCAGGTGAAGGTCGCCACCGACTCGTGCACGGACGCGGTGTTCGAACTCATCAGCAGCGATTCGGGCCTGGAGGCCCACCGCGCCAGGATGATTGCCGTCGGGCTGGTGTCCACCAGTGTGGACTGCGCCAGGTACTGGCTCAACAACGACCGCCCCGTCAGCAAGCAAGACGCGATCGACGGCACCGTGCAGTTCGCCTGGGGCGGCCTGTCACACGTGCCCCTAACTCGCTCTTAGCAGGTCAGGTCCCGGTCTTAGCCGACTCCGCGCTGACCCCGAAGCCGACCCGACGTCCGTCGGCCGCTCCGATCTCGACGTACGCGATGCGCGTCGTCAGCACCAGGAACCGACGGCCCTTGTCGTCGTTCAGCGCAAGCACGCCAGGATCCTTGCTCAACGCGTCCGTGATCGATGCCTCGACCTCGGCGGGTGTCTGCGCGCTGTTGAAGACCAGCTCTCGGGGACTGTCGGTGATGCCGATCTTGACCTCCACGGTGTGCACCCCTTTCGGATCGTGTTCGTTTGTCTTGCGCTCTCTCGGCCAACGCTAGTGGACGCGCATCCCGACGCGCCGAGGCGGGGCTACGCGTATGGCGAACATCAGCACCCGACCGTCCTCGGGTGTCGACTTATCGTTGCGTTCAGGCGATTTCGTCGACGACAAGTCCACGTCCGCTGAGGGCCGTCCCTACGCCGAACCGAGTCCCGACCGTGACCAACTGCCCAGCGCGTCAACCTCATGCGTCACTTCTGTCCCGATAACATCGGGTCCATTCACAGCCAAGACGACCCTGGGGCAACGGCATGAACAGGCCATACTCGTACTCCTCCTCGACTTCGCGGCGCGCTGCGTCCGACGACTACGCCGAGACCGAAGTCATCGAGGACTACGACGAATATGACGCTGACGACGACGAGTACGACGACGGTTACCGCGAGTACACCGAGCCGCTCGACCGGCGCTGGATCTGGGTGGCCGGAGTCGCAGGCGCGGTTCTGCTGGTGGCCGTGATCTGCACGGCCGTCATCCTCGGCGGAGGCGACAGCGGCTCGGTCAAGGCGACCTACGCGCCACCGGCGGCGACGTCGGCCCCCGCCACCACCACGCAGGCCCCGCCACGCACCCCATCGATGCCAGCACCAGTGCCGCTACCCACCGCGCCGCTGACACCGGAGACCGTCACCACCGTGTCGCCTTCACCGTCGGCCCAAGCCGCGCCCACCGAGGTCGCGCCTGCGCGTCGCACTGTCACCTATCAGGTGACGGGCAGTCGCCAGCTCATCGACCTCGTCACCGTGATCTACACCGACGGCCAGGGTGCGCTGCAGACCGACGTCAACGTCGCGCTGCCGTGGACGAAGTCAATGGTGCTGAATCCGGGCGTCGACCTGAGCTCGGTGACCGCCACCAGCATGCTGGGTCAACTGAACTGCTCGATCACCGACGCCTCTGGTGCGACCGTCGCCGCGCAGAACAACAACTCGATGATCGCCACCTGCACCAAGTAGCCAGCTAACCGAGCCCGAGTTCTCGCATCCGGGTGCTGTGGGTGTTCTGCAACCGGTCGAAGAACTCGGTCAGCCTGCCCAATCCCTCGCCGCTGGACACGACCAGATCCACCAACTCGTCGCGGTCCGCGAGCACGAACTGCGCCTGCGTGATGGCCTCGCCGAGCAACCGGCGTGACCACAGGGCCAGCCGATGGCGCTGCTTGTCGCTGGCCGTGACGGCAGCCTTCACCTCAGCGACGACGAACTGGGAATGCCCGGTCTCCGACAGCACGGCACGCACCACGTCAGCCGCCTCGTCGGGCAGCGTGTCGGCAATCTCGAGGTAGAAGTCGGCGGCGAGCGCGTCACCGACGTACGTCTTCACCAGCGCCTCCAGCCAGGTGCTCGGGGTGGTCAGCCGGTGGTAGTTCTCCAACGCAGAGGCGTACTTGGTCATCGCTGGCACCACGTCGACGCCGCGTTTGTCCAGCGCGTCGCGCAGTAACTCGTAGTGGTTCATCTCGGCCGCGGCCATGCTGGCCATGTTGATCCGGCCCGCCAGGTTGGGCGCCATCCGCGCCTCTTCGGTCAGTCGGTAGAACGCCGCCACCTCGCCGTACGCCAACAACGCGAACAGCTCGGCGACGCCGGGATGGTCGACCGAGACGCCCGTCATAGCGGGCCTTTCCGACGGTTCGGGAGAGGCCGCAACGGGCGTCGGAGTCATGGCCCAACTGTAGACGGAGGGCGGTGCTGGACGGCGACACGAGGTCGACCAGCTATGATGGTCGTGGAAGTGGCTCGCACTGTGTCTGTTTTTCTGTCACGGGCCCGCCGCGACCAGAGAAATGTGCGTGCACGTGTTGGCCCGCCTCTTCGAAGACCTTCCTCGAAGGTCCTTTCCGAATGCCAGGGCCCGTTGCTCCTTCGTCAAACCCGTGCGCGCGTGGACCACCCGCGAGGACTCACGAGGATTGACCCGAAAGGCTACGTAAGCAACGCATGACTTCATCTACTTCTGAATCTACTTCCGAATCCACTTCCGAATCCACTTCCGAACCCACCGCAGCTCCCGAACCCACCGCGACCTTTGCCGAGCTCGGCGTGCGCGACGAGATCGTCCGCGCACTCGCCGACAACGGCATCGAGCACACCTTCGCCATCCAGGAGTTGACGCTCCCGCTCGCACTGGCCGGCGACGACCTGATCGGTCAGGCCCGCACCGGCATGGGCAAGACGCTCGCGTTCGGGGTGCCACTGCTGCAGCGGATCACCACCGACACCGAACGTCCGCTGAGCGGGATCCCCCGCGCGCTCATCGTGGTCCCGACGCGCGAACTGTGCCTGCAGGTCTTCGGTGATCTTGCGGCTGCGTCCAAGCACCTCGTCGCAGGCGACCGCAAGTTGACCGTGACCTCCATCTACGGCGGTCGTCCGTACGAGGCGCAGATCGAAGCGCTGCAGAACGGCGTCGACGTCGTCGTCGGCACCCCCGGTCGCCTGCTCGACCTGGCCCAGCAGGGCCACCTGCAACTCGGCGGGCTGTCCGTGCTGGTGCTCGACGAGGCCGACGAGATGCTCGACCTCGGCTTCCTGCCCGACATCGAGCGCATCCTCAAGCAGATCCCGACCGACCGGCAGGCGATGCTGTTCTCGGCGACCATGCCGGACCCGATCATCACGCTGGCTCGCACGTTCATGAACCAGCCGACGCACATCCGCGCCGAGGCCCCACACTCTGCCGCCACCCACGACACCACCGTGCAGCACGCCTTCCGCGCCCACGCCCTCGACAAGGTCGAGATGGTCGCCCGGATCCTGCAGGCCAACGGCCGCGGCGCAACCATGATCTTCACGCGCACCAAGCGCACCGCCCAGAAGGTCGCCGACGAACTCGCCGAGCGTGGCTTCAAGGTCGGCGCCGTCCACGGTGACCTTGGCCAGGGCGCACGCGAGAAGGCGCTCAAGGCCTTCCGCACCGGCGAAGTCGACGTGCTGGTCGCCACCGACGTCGCAGCCCGCGGCATCGACATCGACGACATCACCCACGTCATCAACTACCAGATCCCCGAGGACGAGCAGGCCTACGTGCACCGCATCGGTCGCACCGGCCGCGCGGGCAAGACCGGCATCGCGGTCACCCTGGTGGACTGGGACGAACTTCCGCGCTGGACGATGATCGACAAGGCGCTCGGCCTGAACAACCCCGATCCCGTCGAGACGTACTCGAGCTCACCGCACCTCCATGCCGAGCTCGACATCCCGGAAGGGGCGACCGGCTCGATCGGCAAGGCCACCCGCACCGCCGACAGGCCGAAGCGCGAGGGCCGCGACGGCGAGAAGCGCGAGTCCCGCGACCGCGACGCCGACCGGCCAGCCCGCGACCGGTCCCGCCAACGGACCCGCGGCGGCAGCTCTGCGACCGGACACGTCGAGGGCGCCGAATCCAACGCAACCCCCGACGCCGAGACCTCCGAGAATGGCGATTCGGCCAGCCCGGCCCGCAAGCGCCGTCGGCGTCGTCGTCCGAACACCGCCCCAACCACCGCCGGTTAGCGGGCTGACCACCAGCCAATGGTCAAGCGCTTCTCCACGTCCTGGTTCAAGCCCTGGAGCTCAACTCCTCCGGAGCGCCGCACCAAGGGTGACGTGCTGGCGGCCGTGGCGATCGTCGCCGTCGTCGCCGTCGCAGCCGCGTTGATCTGGTGGACCAGCGACGCGCGTGCCACGATCAGCCGTCCGGCCGCGTCGCCGGTCCCCCCGCTCAAGGTGGCCACGGCGCTACCGACCTCGCTCAAGCAGCTGTGGGCCGCGCCGAGTCCCAAGACGACTCGACCGGTGGTGGTGGCAGGCGTCGTCGTGACGGGCGACGGGCGGCAGGTCGACGGCCGTGACCCCGTGACCGGTGCGGTGCTGTGGAGCTACGCCCGCGACGGCGACCTCTGCGGGGTGAGCGCCGTCTACCAGGACGCCGTCGCGGTCTACCCCGACGCTCGGGGCTGCGGCCAGGTCAGCACCATCAACGCCAAGACTGGCCGCCGCGACGCCACCCGCACGTCCTACTCCGACGCCGAGGTCCACCTGTCGACCGACGGCACGACCGTGCTGTCCTACGGACACAGCCGACTCGAACAGTGGCGCTCCGACATGGTCCGAATGATGAGCTGGGGCGCACTGGATGCCCGCATCAAACCCAAGGTGCCCATCCAACCCCTGTGCCGGCTGGTCTCGGCGGCGGCAAGCCCGTCGGCAGTATCGGTGCTCGAATCCTGTCCAGGGCAGACCTCGCCGCGGCTGACGCTGCTGCGCGCCGACAAGGACGAAGACGAGCCACTGGTCAAGTACGTGAACCTGCCTGGAGTGCCGAACGACGACAGTGCGCGCGTGATCGCCGTCAACGGCACCACGACGGCCATCTACGTGCCGACCCCTCAGCCCGTCGTCAACGTCATCGACGAATCCGGCACGCTCACCGTCAGCACGCTGATGCCCAAACCCGCGTCCCCGCTAACGGCCTCATCGCATCCGGACGACGACCTGGTCACCTGGTGGACCGGCGACAGCGTCATGGTCTTCGAGGCCAACGGGCTGCGCTACAAGTACACGGTGAGCCCGACCGGGGGGCAGGCTCCGGTGGGCCCGGCGACGATCATGGCAGGAAAGCTGCTCGTCCCCGTCTCCACCGGCTACGACATCTTCGACCCGGAGACCGGAGCAGGGGTGGGCCACCTGCCGGTGACCCGCCCGCCTGGAACCGCCGCCGTCGTGCCCGCGGTGGCCGGCAACACCGTGCTCGAACAGCGTGGCGACACGCTGGTGGCGCTGGGTTAGCGCCTACAGCTCGGGGGCGAACGTCGGCAGCGCCTTGCCGGACTTCCAGTGCCTGAGCAAGGAATTGGCCAGCTCGCGATACGCGTTGGCGCCCTTGTTCTTTCGACCGGCAAGCACCGATGCGCCGGACGCGCTGGCCTCGGCGAAGCGCACGGTTCGCGGAATGGGCGGCGACAGCACCGCCAAGTCATAGCGGTCCGCGACGTCGAGCAGCACGTCCCGACTGTGTGTGGTGCGCGAGTCGTAGAGCGTTGGCAACGCGCCAAGCATCTGTAGGTCAGCGTTGGTGATCTGCTGGACGTCGGTCACCGTCCGCAGGAACTGGCCGACGCCGCGATGAGCCAACGTCTCGCACTGCAACGGCACGATTACGTCGTTCGCCGCCGTCAGACCATTGAGCGTCAGCACCCCGAGCGACGGCGGGCAGTCGATGATCACGACGTCGAAATCTGCCGAGACCTTGGTAAGTGCCCTCTTCAACGCATACTCGCGACCGGCCCGCATGAGGAGCATCGCCTCGGCACCGGCCAAGTCGATGTTGGCGGGCAGCAGCGTCATGCCCTCCACCGTCGACACCAGCGCCGTGCCCGGTTCGACGTCGCCAAGCAGCACTTCGTGGATCGACACCCCCAGCTTGTCGGGGTCCTGCCCCAGTGAGAACGTGAGGCAGCCCTGCGGATCCAGGTCGACGAGCAGTACTCGCTTGCCCTTCTCCCTCATCGCCGCGCCCAAGGACGCCACCGTCGTCGTTTTGGCGACCCCACCCTTTTGATTGGCGACCGCAAGTACCCGCGTCATATCTTCCCCGTCGCTCCGCTCGCCCCCGAACGTGTTCATCCTGGCATGCGCAACCCCCGAACCGGGCGTGCGGCACAATCTCGGGTGTGAGTGTCGAACAGCATCGCCTTCTGTTGCTGCGGCACGGCGAGACGGAGTGGTCGAAGAGTGGCAAGCACACCGGCCGCACCGACCTCGAACTCACCGTCGAGGGCCGTGAGCAGGCCAAGTCGGCCACCAAGGCGCTGGCCGACCTTGCGCTACGCCGCCCGTTCGTGGTCAGCAGCCCCCGCCACCGGGCGTTGAACACCGCCGAACTAGCAGGCCTTGGTGTCGACGAGGTGTCGCCAGTGCTGGCGGAGTGGGACTACGGCGACTACGAGGGCCTCACCACGCCCGAGATCCGCAAGACGGTGGTCGATTGGACGGTGTGGGCCTACGGGTGCCCGAACGGCGAGAGCGTCGACGCCGTCAGCCTGCGGGCAGACCGCGCAGTCGCGCTGGCACTGGCACACATGGATTCGCGCGACGTGGTCTTCGTCGGCCACGGCCATTTCTCCCGGGCGGTGATGACGCGCTGGATCGAGCAGCCGCTGTCCGAGGGCATTCGGATGTCGATGGCTGCGGCATCGATCGCAGTGTGCGGATTCGAGCACGGTGTCCGTCAGCTCAGCGCGCTCGGCCTCACCGGCCACGGCAACCCCTGCCTGCCGACGTGACGGAACCCAGCTCCCGGGTCGCTCCGCTCTCCCCCGCAAGCGGGGGGACCCCCAGCACCGGAGACCTCTCCTTCCTGCTGGCCGGTCGCGACGGCGTCGTCATGGCCGAGGGGGTGCTTGCGGCGTATCCCCGATTGGCGGATGCTCAGGCCGCACTCGCCGCCGGGACCGCGCCGATCATCGTGGGCGCCTTGCCGTTTGACGTCTCCGGTCCGACCGCGCTGATGCAGCCGGCGGCCGTGACCTTCACCGACGCGCTGCCCGACTGGCCGTTGCGCGCCCTACCCACCGTGAGGATCGACGGGATGCTGCCCCAGCCCGACGAGCACCGGGCCCGCATCGCCACCGCGCTTGCGGCCCTCAACGATCCGCACAGTGGACTGCACAAGGTGGTGCTGGCCCGCGCGCTGCACCTGGTCGCCGACGGCGCACTCGACGATGCGACGGTCATCCGCCGACTCGCCAAGGATGCAAGCGCCAGAACGTATTTCGTCGATCTCAGCCCGGCGGGCGGCGAACACGCCGGCACCGCACTCGTCGGCGCCAGTCCGGAACTTCTCATCGAGCGCCGCGCCGAACTCGTCACCTGCCGCCCGTTCGCCGGTTCGGCGCCGAGGTCCCCCGATCCTGCGGTCGATCGGGCGAACGGGACGGCCTTGGTGGAATCCGCGAAGAACCGGCACGAACACCAACTCGTCGTCGACGAGGTGCGCAAGGCGCTCGAGCCGCTGTGCGTCGACCTGCAGATCGCACCAGAACCCGAACTGAGCAGCACGTCGACGGTCTGGCACCTCAGCACGCCAGTTTCCGGGCGCGTTCGCGAATCATCCACCACCGCACTGGATCTCGCGGTGGCACTGCACCCCACTCCCGCCGTTGGTGGCGTGCCACGCGGCCCCGCCACCGAGCTCATCAACTCGCTTGAGGGGGACCGTGGCTTCTACGCAGGAGCGGTCGGCTGGTGCGATGCAGCGGGCGACGGCACGTGGGTGGTGTCGATCCGGTGCGCCGTGCTGTCCGCGGACCGGCGCAGCGCCATCGCGCGTTCGGGCGGCGGTATCGTCGCCGAATCCGATCCCGACGACGAAGTCGCCGAGACCACGATGAAATTCAGAACCATCCTGTCTGCGTTGGGAGTCGACCAGTGACCGTCAAGATCCGCATGGCCCAACCGGGCGACGAAGCCGAATTGACCGCCATGGTGCGTGAACTCGCCGAGTTCGAGCACGCCGCCGACCAGTGCACGCTCACCCCGGAGCTGTTGACCACGGCGCTGTTCGGAGATTCACCCACGGTGTGGGCGCACTTGGCGGAGGTGGATGGCAAGGCCGCCGGCTGCGCGCTGTGGTACCGCACCTTCTCCTCGTGGGATGGCGTCGCGGGCCTGTACCTGGAGGATCTGTTCGTGCGGCCGGAGTTTCGCCGTCACGGATTGGCCCGCCGCCTGCTGGCCACCCTCGCGGGCGAGTGCTCCGCCGCCGGCTATACGCGCCTCGAATGGGCGGTGCTCGACTGGAACGTCAACGCGATCGCCCTTTACGACTCCGTCGGCGGCCACCCCCAGAGCGAATGGATCACCTACCGGGTGTCGGGCTCCGAGTTGTCGGCACTCGCCGCAGGATCCGATGGGCCCGCTCCTGCGTCGCCGGACGTCTGAGCGGCCCACTGCAGCGTCGACGGGCTGAACAGCAGGACCAGCACGGCCACCGCCACGACGGCGACCGGAACCCCGTATCCCCACTGTTGCGACCCGACTGCCATGTACCAGGCGACGGGTAACAGCAACAGCTGCGCGAACACCGCCAACCCACGGCCCCAGCGTCGGCCGGTCCATAGTGCCCACCCCGCGGCGAGCACTGCGGCGCCCATGATCGCAAACCAGGCGGCCGTTCCGAAACCGCTGAGCCATGGCGGATCTTCGGTACCGGCCAGGTGCCGAACCACCAGCACGACGGCGACGAGCACGGCCGCCGCCCCCTGCAGTGCCACGACGACGCCCGCCTGACGCACGGTCGCCGGTGATGGAACGATCACGACGGCCAGCGTAGAGGTTCGGCCCGGCCGCTTGGCTAGGCTCATGTCCCGTGCGAGCCGTACTGATCGTCAATCCCAATGCGACGTCGACGACTCCGGCGGGTCGCGACCTGCTCGCGCACGCCCTGGAGAGCAGGGTCGAGTTGAACGTGGTGCACACCGACCACCGCGGCCACGCGATCGAGATCGGCCGGGACGCCAAGCGTGACGGCATCGACGTGGTGATCGTGCACGGCGGAGACGGGACGGTCAACGAGGTGGCCAACGGCATCCTCGGCGAGTGCGGCGCCGGCCTTCCGGCCGGACCGGCACCGGCCGTCGGCGTGGTGCCAGGTGGGTCGGCGAACGTCTTCGCGCGCGCGCTCGGCATCAGTCCCGACCCCACTGAGGCGACCAACCAACTCATCGACCTGCTGACCGCCTACCGCAGTGGCACCCCGTGGCGACGCATTGGCCTGATGGACTGCGGCGAGCGGTGGGGCGTGTTCACCGCCGGAATGGGCGTCGACGGCGCCGTGGTGGCTGCCGTGGAGGCCCAACGGGAGAAGGGCCGCGAGGTGACGGCGGCGCGCTACATCAGGGTCGCCATCCGCGAGATGCTGGCCAGCGCCCGAAGGGAACCGTCGCTGACGTTGCACCTGCCGGACCGGGACCCGATCTCCGGCGTGCACTTCGCCTTCGTCTCGAACTCGAGCCCATGGACCTATGCGAACGCCAGGCCGGTGTGGACGAACCCCACGACGACGTTCGAGACGGGGTTGGGGTTGTTCGCCACCACGAGTATGAACGTGTGGGCGAACCTGTTGCTGGTGCGACGGATGAATTCTCGCAAACCGAAGATCGAAGCGCGCCACCTCGTACGCGACGACGATCTGCGCTGGCTGCGTGTGAGCAGTGACAGCCCTGTGGCCTGCCAGATCGACGGAGATTACGTCGGATTGCGCGAAACCATGACGTTCACGTCGGTACCGGATGCGCTCGGCGTGGTTGCGCCCCCCGCAAAGCCGCTTGACCTGTGATTCGGCTATCACTCTGCCAGATTTAGGGCGTAAGTGGTCTCAGTGTAGTACAAACGGTTGAGGGTGCTGCCAACGTGGTACCAGCTAGAGACGAAGTGAGATTGCACACGTGTTAACGCGCCGCTATTGACATCTGTTCAGCCTGTGGAAGCCTTAGATGCAACAGTGCAGAAACATTTCGTGTGCACGCGTTAACAGCCGAAGAAAAGCTCGTGCGCCTTGCTGCGCACATAGTGAGGAGTAGGGACAATGGATTGGCGGCACAAGGCGGTCTGTCGTGACGAAGATCCGGAACTGTTCTTCCCGGTAGGGAACAGCGGACCGGCACTTGCGCAGATTGCTGACGCAAGACTGGTCTGCAACCGCTGCCCGGTCACCACCGAGTGCCTGACCTGGGCATTGGACTCCGGCCAGGACGCCGGCGTCTGGGGCGGCATGAGCGAAGACGAGCGCCGTGCACTCAAGCGACGCAATGCGCGCACGAAGGCACGCACCGGCGTCTAGCCCGCAGACAATTCGCAGATTGACGGCCTCGGAGAACTCCGGGGCCGTAGGTCTGTGCCCAATCGAGGAGTTGACGCAGCCGTTACTGCTGGGGCTATTGGGGAAGCCGCGTCTTGCGGCCCAGCGGAACGCGCAAGACGACGTCCGTGCCCCCGGTTGCCACGTCGTGCATACCCAGCGAGCCGTCCAATTCGGCCGCCACCAGGGTGCGCACGATCTGCAGGCCGAGCCGGTCGGACTTTTCCAGGCTGAAGCCCTCGGGTAGCCCACGGCCGTCGTCGTGCACCTCGACGTCGAGCCAGCGCGCCGACCGCTCGGCCCTGATGGATACGTGGCCCTGGTCGGTGGCCGGGTCGTAGGCGTGCTCGAGGGCGTTTTGAACCAACTCGGTGATGACCATGATCAGCGCGGTCGCGCGGTCGGCGTCGAGTACGCCGAGGTCACCCATCCGGACGATCCTGATCGGGGCGTCCACCGATGCCACGTCATTCATGATCGGCAGGATCCGGTCCACCACCTGGTCGAGGTTGACCTCTTCGTCGACCGACATCGACAACGCGTCGTGGACGAGGGCGATCGACGACACCCGGCGCACCGACTCGTTCAGCGCCTCCCGGCCTTCGGCATTGTTGGTACGACGGGCCTGTAGCCGCAGCAGGGCCGCCACCGTCTGCAGATTGTTCTTCACCCGGTGGTGAATCTCCCGGATGGTGGCGTCCTTCGACAACAGCGCCCGATCGCGGCGCTTGACCTCGGTCACGTCGCGGATCAGCACCCCCGCGCCCGCCGCACTGCCGTGCACAACCAGCGGCAGCGTCCGAAGCAACACGGCCGCGCCGCCCGCATCGACCTCCATCCGCATGCTCGAGCCTCCGGCCAAGGAGTCCCTGACGTGGTTGGCGAGTTCCTGCGCCTCGAATGGATCCGAGATCAACGGCCGCGTGATGGCGACCAGGTCGTGGCCCTCCAGTTCGGCGGCCAGCCCCATGCGGTGATAGGCGGAGATCGCGTTGGGACTGGCGAAGACGACCGAACCGTCGACGGCCAGGCGAATGAATCCATCGCCCACCCGAGGGCTCGACCGCGACATCGCCAAATCACCCACGTTGGGAAAGGTGCCCTCGGACAGCATGTGCAGCAGGTTGCGCGCGCAGTCCAGGTACGCGCGTTCCAGCGGACTGGCCTTGCGCCGGTCCGCCAACGCCGTCTGATGCGTGAGCACCGCCACCACCTGGCTGCCGTGCCGCACCGGCACGGCCTCGACGTTGAGCCAGCTACCGTCGCGCGAATCTCCTTGTCCGACATCGCTTTCCCGGCCAATGTGGCCGGAAGTGAACGCAGAGGTCACTACGGGCATGTCGTCGGCCGTGTTGAGAGTGCCGACGGCATCCGCCAGCAGCACGGTGGGCGCGGTATTCGGCCGCACCTGCGCGACACACACGAGTTCGCCGTCGTCGCGGCGCACCCACATCAGATAGTCGGCGAAGGACAGGTCGGCGAGCAGTTGCCACTCCCCCACCACGGCATGGAGGTGGTCGACGGCGGTGCCAGGAAGCACGGTGTGTTCGGCGAGCAGGTCACCGAGAGTCGACATCGTTGCTCAGATTGGTAGGCGCCTGGCGAGCGGGCTAAGTGATGACGGCGATGAGATCGCCGGCCTGAATGACGTCGCCGACGGCGACGCTGACGGTGGTCACGGTGCCTGCGACCTCGGCGAGCACGGGAATCTCCATCTTCATCGACTCCAGCAGAACGACGGTGTCACCCTCGCCGATCTGGTCGCCCTCGCTGACCACGACCTCGAGCACACTGGCCACGATCTCGGCGCGAACGTCCTCGGGCATATTCACTCCACTCGTCACTAGGTACTCGCGGCCGACGGTCACCTGCCTGCCCGATACATCGAACCACACCACTGCGTTGGTAATGCACCGCCGCGGCCATGAGACAATATGGACAAGCTACTGATCTACTGGAGGACTCATCATGGCCAAGCGTGGCCGCAAGAAGCGTGACCGCAAGCACTCGAAGGCCAACCACGGCAAGCGCCCCAACTGCGGCTCAAAGGCAGTGAAGTAAGAGCCCTGCGCTAACCGCCGCGGATGATGGTGGTGCGGCTGATCTCGATGCGCAGCCGCGCCCTCAGCGCATCTGGCGCCTTCTCGCCGCACTTGGTGGCGATCAAGCGCTTTACCCGCTCCTCGACGCCGTAGTGGCGCAGGCAGGCCGGGCACTCCTCGAGGTGATGCTTCAGGATGTCCCGAGACTCGGCCGAGCATTCCCCGTCGAGCAAGGTCCATACCTCGGCGATGACGGCGGCGCACTCGGGGTGCTCGGGATCTACTGGGCCCACCGGCGGGCGGAATTCGTCGTCGCTCACGAGGACACCTCCTCCGGCGCCGCTACGCCTCGGTTGAAGCCGCGCTCACGCGCGACATCGCCCAACAATTCACGCAGCTGCTTGCGGCCGCGGTGCAACCGGGACATCACCGTCCCAATGGGCGTATCCATGATCTCGGCGATCTCCTTGTACGGGAAGCCTTCGACGTCGGCGTAATAGACCGCCATCCGGAAGTCCTCTGGCAGCGCCTGCAGCGCCGCCTTGATCTCGGTGTCCGGCAACGCCTCCAACGCCTCCACCTCGGCCGACCGAAGCCCGGTCGACGTGTGCTCGGCGTTGGCCGCGAGCTGCCAGTCGGTGATCTCCTCAGTCGGATACTCGGCCGGCTGCCGCTGCTTCTTGCGGTAGCTGTTGATGTAGGTGTTGGTCAGGATCCGGTACAACCAGGCTTTGAGATTGGTACCCGCGCGGAACGAGCGGAACCCGGCGTAGGCCTTCACCATGGTTTCCTGCAGCAGATCCTCGGCGTCTGC